>JBCCSO010000105.1:0-11039 GCA_039199965.1 Chloroflexota bacterium
CCAGAACGAAACGATCTACTCAACCGGCATAGCGGCCAGCTATCAGGGGTTTGAGACGGAGTCTGGAGCGTTTTTACCAGACGATATGCTGGCTAACGTGTGCAAGCATCACGTGACCAAAATGCCGTATGAGATCGGCCGATTGGCGCAGGACTTGGCTGGCGGGATGGTGGTCACCATGCCCAGCGAGCAAGATTTTACGGCCGATGCAACCGGCCCACTGCTTGAAAAATATCTGAAAGGCAAGGCTGATATCAAAACGGAAGACCGCGTGCGCATTTTGCGCCTCATTGAAAATATGACGCTAGGGCGAAACGCCGTCGGCTACCTGACAGAGTCAATGCACGGCGCTGGCTCGCCGCAGGCGCAGCGCATTCAGATCATGCGTCAAATGCAAATTGACTACAAGAAAGAGCTGGCCAAAGCACTAGCCGGTATTGAAAGTGAGGAAACAAGGCTCGAGGTAATGGCCCAAGTAGATGGCTACTTTGAGCGCGTATTTAAATTGTCAGATGCTTAAATTTAAGCTAAGTCAAACGCCTTAATTTCAGTAACACTAGCCAAGCCATTCAAAGTCACTTCGTAGTCATTCAAAACATCTCTGCCCAAAATCACATCTGTATTTACCTGATCACCAATAACCTCAATGAAAACAGGTGGATGAGAAGCAAGCTTTAACCAAACATCATAAATTTTGACGTTTCTTTTTACCCCGTGGATACCCGTTAAGCTTACCTCTTCAACTGCGCGGACATTAAGATGGTCAAGATACCTTTGAGGGACAGAGGTAATATCTGACCCTGAATCAACTAGGGTACGAACAGACAGCGATTCGGTCTGTTCAATATGCCAAATATCTACTGAAATAACTGGAGCTGGTGGTGAGTAGATGCCCTCTATGTAAGGCCAAGTATGCTTCATTTTAATCCTTCAAATAGCCAGATCGGGTATGAATCGTTCTAATAGGCTTCTCACGAACCAAAGCAACCCACACAAATTGATCTGGATAGCTTTTATTGATCCGCTGCATCAGGCTCAGGCGGTTGTCATCAAAGTCAACAACTTGCTCATTTGCCACAGCCACATGTTGACCCAAGTGGGTTTCAACCAGTTGAGGGTGCAACTTAAGCCAAGCCTGTTTTTCCCTAGCAACAGCAGAATCTGATTCAGTTTCATGATCAAAACCAGATTGAAGCTGTTCAATGAGGAGGCTTTCAATTGACATCTGTCTTTCAGCGGCAAGTTTTTTCGCTTCTGCCCATGTTTGTTCAGGCAAATCTAATGTTACTTTTTTGCTCATGCGAATATTATAACCGATTTTGGGGTTTGGCTGATAAACGTCCCAAAAACAGATAGAATCAGCCCATGCGACCATCACTCAACGTTTTATCCACTGATCTAATCGAAAAAATTCTGGCCGAAGCCAAGCAAATCCTTGAAAAAATAGGGATCGAGGTGCGCGGACCCCATTTGAAGCAGCGGCTATTGGATGCCGGACTCAAAACCGATTCAACCGGTGAGCGAATTATGTTCCCAGCCGCTGTGGTTGAGCAAGCGATCAATGATTGTCCAAAAGGCTTCAAGCTTTATAACCGGGATGGGAATGTGCATGCCGACCTATCAGGTGAAAATGTTCACTTCGTCCCCGCTTCAAGCGGATTAAAAGTACACGACCATCGGACCAATCAGGTGCGCCTAGCAGACACCAAAGACTTTGTTGAATATGTACGATTGTGTGATGGATTGGAAAACATTGCCTACTTAGCAACTGCCTTTTCTACCAATGATGATATTGAGGCACAGGTCTCAGATGTGTGGCGGCTCTATTTGTGCCTAACCAACAGCAAGAAACCGATTGTATCTGGAGCCTTCACGGAAGAGGGCGTTCCGCGCATGGCTGAAATGATGGGCTTGTTCCGCAACGGCCGTCAGGACCTGATTGATCGGCCGATGTCGATTTTCACTATTACTGCCACCGGCAACTTTCGCTACAGTGAAGACAGCTGCCAAAATTTGCTTGACTGCGTTGAGTACGGCATTCCGCTCGAGATTGTTCCCGTGACCCTCATGGGCCTCATCGCCCCGGTAACGTTAGTGGGAGCCACAGTCTTCCACACAGTAGACGTTTTAGCAGGATTGGTGATGGCGCAAATTATCCGACCGGGTCATCCGATTTTATTTGGTGGAGCACCGGCCGCCTTCCACATGAAAGCTGCAACCTCCCCGATGGTTGCTATCGAAGCATTACATCTTGACGTGGCATACGCGGCCGTGGGTGACTATTTGGGCATTCCAACTCAAGGGTACATGGCCCTGAGCGACACAAAATTGCTGGATGCCCAAGCCGGAGCAGAAACCTTTGGCTCAGCCCTGCTGGCAGCCCTAGCCGGAATCAACTCTGTGTCAGGGGCCGGGAATGCTCGACTTTGTGCTCACGTTTAGTCTGCCAAAGCTCATTGTAGACAATGACCTGTGTGGACAGGCCCTTCATTTCTGCCGAGAAATACAGGTAGCTGATGACTTACCAACACTCGGCATTGTGGAGGAGTTAATGAGAGAGGACCATCTGATCACGGCCGAACACACGCTAGAGCACTGGCCCAACCATCTTTACCTACCAGACCCTGTCATTGATCGACTGAATCGGGAGAATTGGGAAAAGAAAGGGGAAGATACCCTGATTGAACGAGCTACGGCCGAAGTTGACCGCAGATTAGCAGCTTACGAACCACTTGTAACTGACCCAGCAATAGATGCTGAAATGCGCAAAATTATCGAGTCCGGTTTTGAGGAACAAACAGAACTGCCAGCAGTACCCAAAGCCAAAAAGCCTGTAGTTCAAGATAGCGGGAAAAAGAGACGCAGGCGATCGAAGAAGTAGTTAGGGCTAAAGATCTTTTGCAGAACCCTCTTTCAGGGAAGATTCATAGGCCTTTACAATGAGCCGATGCTCCCGAATATTCTGTAAGAAAAACTCCCTTTTGCGCGCATCTCGAATTCGATGTGAGCGTACCACCAACTCATTATAAGCTCGACTCAAAAGCATTTCTGTTTGCTTGTGTTGAACAAGCAGCATAAGTAAATAGCAAATGCTGTACAACCGAAACGGGTGAATAGCAGCATCGACCGATTGACCAGAAACAATAAACTCAATTAGTGGTTCAGCCATCATTTCAGCCCTAACGTGTTCGCCTCTGCGTAAATAAAGGTGAGCCAACTCCGCAATCGCTTCAATCTCGAGCATCGGCTGCCCAATGTCTTTTGCCATATCCATCACGCTTTGATAGGTAAATTCAGCCTCTTCTAGTCGACCTTGATGGCTTAAGATAAGGCCAAGCTCGCGAGTTGCATCCGCGGTCAAATGGGCGTTGTTGATATTTTGAGCGATAAACAAGGCTGCATGACAATAAATTTCGCTATATTGGTTTTCACCAAGGTATAAATTGATGATCGCCAGATTAAGCAAGTTAAGACATTCGCCAAACTCGTTGCTAATTTCTCGGCAGACCTCTAATCCCCTTTCACCATATTCAAGGGCAACAATATAATCACCAACGTCTAAATTGATAGCGCACAGATTGGTCAAAATCTTAGCATTCCCTAACCGATCACCAATCTCTTGGTAGATTTTTTGACAATTGCCCCACTGGGCAATCGCGTCCGCAACTTTGCCCTCAGCCTGAGAAACAATCCCCAGGTTGTTATGAATTTTGGCTTCTTTATTTTTCAACTTTAAAGACTTAAAGATGTGCAGCGCTTGTTTCAGAAAAGGGACGCCCTCACCGAAACGTTTGCTATTAATCATAGTTTCACCCAACTGCTGCAGACCTTCCCCCATCATCATATTTTGACCGTTTTTTTTTGCTATATCGATAAGGTTATACATGATCTCAATTGAACGATCATACTGCCCTAGCCGCATAGAAGCCTCTCCCATTTGCCTAAGAGACTCTATTTGCAAAGACGATCCTTCGGTTGGTTTACGCTTGAGGACCTCTTCGTTAATTCCTAAAGCATCTTGAAACTGCCCTTTTGCTAGCAGGTAACGTCCTTCTCGAAGTTTTGATTCGTTAATCAAATCTGGCCCACCCATTAGATTAATAACTTCTGCAAGGTCATTTAAGCGCTGAATTGAAATTTCTTGCTTCTCTCGATTGGCGAGCAAGTGCTGGATGTCTTCCATTGAAAGCAGGAGATCAAAAATATCAATCGGCCGATCTTCCGGTGTCAGCTCTATAGCTCTAGCATAGAAGTTAACCGCGTCTGAATTGAGGAAACGGTTTCTAGCAAATTCTCCGGCTAATCCTGCATAAAAACGTTCTTTTTCAACATTTCCAGCCACTTGCCAATGGTGCGTCAAACTAGCAGCATTGGTGGGATCACTGCCATAGTTTAGCTCAATTGATGTCGCAACTTCTTGATGAAGTTGAATCAATTCAGTTTGTGTAAATTCTGAAATGAGACCCTCACGAATTTTGTCGTGGGTAAAGCGCCAGGCACCGTTGAACATTTCCAAGACGGCAGCATCTGAACACAGTGAAAGCCATTCATTAAGGCGGTAAGAGGTGCTCAAATTTTTAGAGATGCTCTCTAACACCAAAATATCTGGCTGACGCCCGCTAACAGCCGCAAATTTGAGCAACTGACGAGCATCGCCAGGCACGCGGTGTAAGCGCTTCTCAATAATGGTAGCAATCCCCTTTGGCAACAGTTTAGCGGGCAGGTCGGCCGGATTAATTTTTGAAAGACCACCGGTTAACTCTGCAAGTTCACGCACCAGCTCGATCAAGAAAAAAGCATTTCCTTCTGTCTCGCTTTCCAGCATATCCTGCAGTTGATCAGACTCAGCCAGCGGCCCCAGCATCGCCTGGCTGAGGCTAAACATCTCTTCTGGAGAAAAGCGGCTTAGCTGCATAACGCTCATATTTGGCAAAAGATCAGGTAGATCAGGCCGCTCGTCTGAACGGTAGGTTGCCAAGATCATGAGGTTGTAATTGTGCACCACGCGATTCAGCTGAATCAAAATATCTAGGCTATTTTGGTCCCACTGTAGGTCTTCTAAAATCAGAAGAATATTGCGATCTTTGCGATCAAACAGATTAGCAACAGTGCTATGTATACGCTGCTGTGCCGCTTGGCCGTCTAATTGAGGTGGAATAGGCACTTCACAATCAAGTAGTTCTTCGATGTTAGGGACGACTGCGCGCAAAACCCCGGCCGAAAGATCATCGATATTACTTAGCAGAAGAAGCTGGCTCACCGTTTCACGCCAAATCTCGTAGGGTAATCCTTGGCTGTCTTCAGTTGCCTGTCCCTGCAGCACCAACGTTCCGCTTGTCAGCGCTTTTACTCGCACTTCCTCCACTAATCGAGATTTGCCCACGCCGCTTTCACCACCAATAAGCCATGATGATCCGCGATCAGAGCCAACCATTGATAAGGCATAATCAAGCTGAGAAAGCTCATCATCCCGACCGACAAATGCGGCCGCTTGCAAGAAAGATTCGCGAGTTGATGAGGTTTCAAAGTGGATCGCTTTATTGCTGGAAAACGATGACAAGCGCTGAATAATCTGAGCGGGATCACTTAGCCGTTTGCTCGGTGATTTATTGGTCAGCAAATAGATCAATTCTGCTAAAGCTGGCGGAATGTTGGCATCAGAGATAATTGGCTCGTAGGTTAAGATGTGCTGATAAATGACGTTTAATCCGTAGTCTGGGTAGTATCGCTTGCCAGACAACATTTCATACAGCATGATCCCACAGGCAAAGTAGTCGGCCGAAACACTAAGCTTTTCTCCACGTAGGGCCTCGGGGGCTAAATACCCGGCAGTGCCAGACACTTCGCCAGTAGATTCCATTTGTTCGTTTTTTGTACTAGCCAAACCAAAATCAAGAATTTTGGCCTCTCCATTTGTAATCACCACATTTTCCGGCTTTAGGTCTCTGTGGATAATGCCACGCCGGTGTAAATAAGCCAGTGCCCGAATGATTTGCGCAAACAAATCAACTTTTTCCTCGAGACTACATTCGGCCGCCGCCTCTGACAGACTCTTTCCATCGCTGATGAGCTCCATTGTGTACCAAGGCTGAAATTCAGAATCAAACCCGTAGTCCAAAACACTGATAACGTTTGGATGTCGAAGTGTTGCAACAGTCTGAAATTCTTTGGCCAAGGCCAAACGGATATCGCCCATCGACTGGTCATCAACAATTGTTTGATCTAAATCTTCTAATGCATGGCTGAAATCGAGGCGGACTTTTTTAAACGCAACATCTGCACGCGATAGTCGGTCCCAAGCTTTGTAGACAACGCCCATCCCCCCTGAACCGAGCTTATCCTCAAGGATATATCTGCCTTTTACTACTTCCTTTTCACTCGCTGAGATGGTCATTATGTGCACAACATCTAGTTGCTTACGTTATATCATTATATATTGAACAATTCTTTCAAGAATTGCTAGATTTTGCAGTAGACTAACGGTACTGGTACGGTAAGGTATAGGTCATGGTCTCTAGGCAATATTTTCAATCGGTTTTCGGATATCACTTCTGGGCGAACAGCCGCATTTTAAACAAAGCGTCTCTTATTCAACCCGAAGAATTCAAGGAAGATCTGGGAGTCAGCCATGGTAGTTTGCACGCCACACTGTTTCACATGCTTAGGGCAGAAGAGATTTGGTACCAGCTTATCGAACGTGGTGAACTAAAATCAGCTCCACTTGTTCCAGCAGATGTTGACAGCCTGACTGCCATCAAAGCCAAGTGGATGGAGATTGAGAAAAAGTACCTAACATTTTTAGATCGTGCGGCCGACGATGATTTTGAAGCTACTGTCCAAGTTAAGGACCAAAATGACGTTGTAACTCCTTATCAAAGATGGCGCATGCTCCAACACGTTCTGTATCATGGAGCCCAACACAGGGCAGAAGCAGCGCTCATACTAACGCATCTTGGCCATTCAACGGGCGATCTTGATTTTATTTTTTACTGAGGAGAAAAATGAGCGGAATTACAAAAACTATCCCAAAATCACGCGGCCGTAAGGGCGCAGAAACCTTATACGATGGTTCGATAAGCGAATTTGAATTTCACATGGCAGGGAAAGCCCAATCTCCAAAGCTAAACGTGGGTGACTATATTTACACGATATTTGACCATCACGTCATCGGCCGATGCAAGATAAAAGAGTTTATTCCCGGGCACGTGAACCCAAAGTCAGGCAGGCCGCGCGTTCTGATCATGGTTGAGTGCCCTGGTGAAAAGCTGGCCATTCCTATTCCACGCCGAGGCCATCAAGGTACCCGCTATTGGGACGGCGATGAGTGGCCGCAGAATGATTAATTTACTGCGGGCCACCACATCTGTAGCAGTAAGGCAGCTAAGTACAAACAATTAAGATTCGAGTGGTGAGGCAGGCCTTAAAGCAGTTTGCTTAATCAAAAAATTAGCGAAGAGAGCAGTTAGCCGTTGTCTGAGAAAGAAAAATGACCCCTTTCTGAAATTCACAAATTCGCTTAGCAAGAACCCTATGAAAATCACCAAAATTTCTATCTACAAAACCGACCTTCCATACGTGGATGGAATCTATCGCTGGGGGCGTGGCAATGCAATCGACATCGCCAAGGCTTCGGTTGTTGTAGTTGAAACAGATGCAGGTATTAGCGGCTGCGGAGAGTTTACCCCCTGTGGGGAAAACTATATGGTGGCCCACTCTGAAGGGGTAGAAGCGGCCGCAAGGCTCATGGCCCCAGCAATGATGGGGGAGGATCCACGCCAAGTCGGCCGCATGGAACGGTTGATGGATCATATTATTCAGGGTCACGGATATGCAAAAGCACCTTTTGATGCCGCGTTCTGGGACATTCTTGGCAAAGCCACCCAGCAGCCGCTTTGGATGCTGCTAGGTGGAAAATTAACTGATGGTGCTCCAATGTACCGGGTTGCACCGCAGAACAACCCAGAATCGATGGCCAATGATATGGCTCGATTACGAGAAAAGGGATATCGGCAGTTTCAAATCAAGGTCGGTGCCAATTGGGCGGAAGATATTGAACGGATTAGAGCGACCGTCCCCCTTTTAAAACCGGGTGAGTTGGCGATGGCTGATGCCAATCAAGGTTGGCACGTGGATGAGGCCGTGCGTGTCGCAAAAGCAACCAAAGACCTCGACTATATTTTTGAACAGCCCTGCCGGACCTACGAAGAATGCCTACAAGTCCGCAAACGAATCGATCTACCAATGAAGCTAGATGAGTGCATCACAGATTTCAATATGGCCCAGCGGGTAGTACATGATCGTGCGGCCGAAATCATTTGCATCAAAATCTCAAAACAAGGGGGGTTGTCTAAAGCACGCCGTATGCGAGACTATTTTGTTGACCATCGTATACCGGTTGTGTCAGAGGACACTTGGGGTGGCGAGATTGCGACAGCGGCTGTTGCTCATCTGGCAGCATCCACCCCAGAAGAGTTTTTGATTAATTCAACTGATCTACATAACTACAACACAACTAGCACAGGCAAACCGGGCCCACCAGTAACCAGTGGCAAACTATATGTAACTGATATTCCAGGTCTGGGAGTTGAGCCAGATTTCTCATCACTAGGCCAACCCGTAGCTGTTTATGAGTGAAAAGAAGGTGCCAATACAAGTTTTTTGTTATTTTGGCCAATCTTCTAAAAAATGATCAGCTAAAGTATTTGAATACGTTGCACCATTGTCATATTTGTGAATCATTCAACCTGCATAGATTCTCTTAAAAAACGGAAAGGTAAAAATGCTTGAAAAAAAATTGAAGAAAAGTGGTAAGTACACCGTAAAGTTCAGGATCCCCTGTGAGGAGCTGCCTGAAGACGTTATTGTTTCTCAGATCAATATTGTGGCTAGTTTTAACAACTGGAGCATATCTGAAACACCCATGAAAATTGCGGATGGCTATGGCTGGGAAGCAAAGGTCAAACTCAAACCGGGCAAATATGAATTCCGTTATCTACTCAACGATAACTACTGGTACAACGACTGGAAGGCCGATGGATATGAATCGAATCGGTTACAAAATGCTGACAACTGTCTTCTAATTCTTGACAAACCTAAAAAAGAGAAAAAAGGCAAAGCGAAGAAGTCTAAAAAAGTAGATACGAAAAAAAGTAAAGTAGCTCCTAAAGTAGCTCCTAAAGTAGCTCCCAAAGTAGCTCCCAAAGTAGCTAAAAAAGCTGAGAAGAAAGCTGAAAAGCCCGCTCCCCAAACAAAAGATAAGCCAGAAGCAAAAGCAGCCGATGATCTGAAAAAACTGGAGGGGATTGGTCCCAAAATTTCAGCAGTGCTAGCAGAGGCAGGGGTAACAACCTTCGACCATGTAGCAGAAATGAGCGTCGATCAGATCCGTGAGATTTTAACTGGCAAGGTCCGCATCTTCCATCCAAACTCATGGCCCGAACAAGCGGCTCTAGCAGCTTCTGGAGATTGGGATGGCTTACTGGCTCTTCAAGATTCCCTCACAGGCGGCCGGAAAGTGTAAGGCTGCTTTGCATTTTTCAAACTGGGATGAGTCGATCTCACGTGCCAAAATAAGCGGTTATTTTTAGCAGATCGCCTGACATCAATTAATTGATAGGATGATTGAATAAGAGGATAATAGTCAGCATAACCCAACTCAATTTTCAATCATCCTATCACTATGATCTCCCTTAACACCTCTACCCAAAACTACAAAAAACCAGAACGCTGGTCTAAAGCAAAAAACAAGCTCTTCCCTTATCAGGCCGGTTTCACTGCGCCACCCCACGATTTTGATGGGGCACCGACTGACTTTTTGCGCATGTCGCCTGATTCTGTTGGCGCTCACGGCCGGATGCTGCACGTGCCTGACTATGCGCATCAACTCACCCAGCGTGCGAAGAACTTTGGATTATTAGAAGAAGTTGTGCACGCCTTCGCCAACAATGGAGCTGACGTTGTGGGGCAGGTGGGAACCAACTGGGTTCACTGCAATGGCACATCGCCGGAAGATATTCGACAATATTGCGCAGCGGTGAGCGACCGGTACGAAACCCCTTTCCATATGGCCGGCTACTGCCTTGTTGAAGCGTTACAAGAGCTAAATATTGAAAAAATTGCGCTGAACTCAGTTTACTATTGGCCTGATTGGCGCGACGGTATCTCTAACTTTTTACGCCAAGCTGGATTTGATCTTCTTTATGTAGGCAACTTTCATGACCAAGGCTGGTATGCCACACAAGAAGAAGTCAACGAACAAACTTGGGTATTTCCCGGTGATCTGTTCGAAAAATCAATGATGTATGTCGCAGAGCAGGCACCCAGTGCGCAGGCCATCGTTGTCAATGGTATGTCAAACTATCGCCGAGCCAGTGATGGTCTCCCCCAGCGGCCGGTCAGCCTAATAGGAGGGATAGAAACAAAGCTGGGTATGCCCGTTGTAGCTTCGTGTAACGCGCTTTATTGGCGCATGTACAAAACATTAGGCATCGGCCCAGCAGGTGATTACGGCACACTCCTCTCTTTACTCTAGTTCCCTTTCTCTCTACTTCCATTATGAAAATCAAAAAAATCAACCTCTATGCAGTTGAGCTCACCAGCCTTGAAACCTATTACATGGCTGATGGCAAAACGTGTGATGCGATTGAAAGCATCATCGTTGAAATTGAAACCGATAGCGGCCACACCGGCTGGGGGGAAGTGTGTCCCATCCCTCATTACTTACCCGCCTATGCAAGGGGTGTTCCGGCCGTTGTTCAAGAGCTTGCCCCCATTTTAATTGGGGCAGACCCCATCGGCCCAGAAGCACTGATGGCGAAGTGTGACTCCTATTTAATAGGGCATGAATACGCCAAATCAGCCCTCGATATGGCGTTATGGGACTTGACGGGCAAAGCGGCCGGGCTGCCTTTATACAGGCTGCTGGGCGGCCGGCAGATGGAATCGGCCCCACTGTACCATTCAATTACCTGCGTTGACCCCGAAGCGATGGCTGACATCGCGAAAGCAGCTTATGAGCAGGGCATTCGTCAGTTTCAGGC
>JBCCSO010000106.1:0-11028 GCA_039199965.1 Chloroflexota bacterium
AGTGCTGATATGCCTGTCCCAGACCGCGCAGATACTGAAGGTAAGGCAAGTCGCCGTCTACTCGTCCCATCGCTTCTGCCAATTTCAAATGGCTCTGATCACAAATCGCACGCACAATATCTTCTTTGCTGTCGAAGGATTCATACAGTTCAGCCGGACTGTAGTCAATTTTCTAGGCGATGGCGTGCAACGACACCCAATTGACGCCTTTTTCTGACAGGAGTTTGAGGTAGCGTCTGAAATCGCTTGTTGGGTGCGCAGATGCCTGCGTTCGCGTGGTTTTAGGATTGGCATAGTAGAGGTTTAATCGGATGTCAATTCACAAACGATGTTTGATTAGCCGTTAAGTTTTTGCTGGAGTACGTGATTGTGACTATTCAGGTATCATCGCGATAACGCCAACAGTACATGGCACTCTCCAGTACAACGGAGGCATACCAAGGCCTATTGCAGGTAGTGCCACGCACTGGACTGCGATACCCGGACAGTTGTGTGTGATTTTGATAAATATCCCAACCTGTCCGGCTAGTAAAATCAATCCAAAAGTGGCACTCACTGAAAGTTGCAGTGTCTAAATAAACAACTGTAATGAGGATGGGACGTATACAAATATAGAGGAATTAACCAATGACGAACGTGCTGTTGTACATTTTACTGGCTCTGCTAGCCTGCATGATTATGTATGGGAAGCTGTATGATTGGTCGAGGGTTTTTGAAACCGACAAAAATCGATCTGGTAATCTAAAAGCGCTGGCACTTGAAAATGGGATGGTCTATTTTGAAGATGATGACTTTTTCAGAAAAAGCCTAATCCGAAACCGAGCAGCTTACAGAAAACGAGATGCAAAAGTAAAGAACCTGCTGACGCGACAGCATCCTACCGGCCGCTCTGTGATTTTTGACTATGCATACTATACAGAAAAGAAAAAGCGGCTTGCCTTTGAAATGACCGGCGTACACATTGAATTTCAATCTGCTCATTTTCCAGAAATCAAAATTTTGCAGACACCACACGTCGGCTGGCTTCGCATTTCAGAGACTAAAAACTTGGCCGAGATTAGCCATGATCAACTGCCCTACTGGCTGCCTAATTCTGTGACTGTGCGCACCCATCTAGGAGAGGTACACACAGCGGTAAAACTCATCGAGGAAAATAAGATGCTGCAAAAAATAATCAATCAGCCGGATTTTGAATCAGCTTTTTTCCACGACAACACCGTCACCTGCTACTACAAAACAAAATATGCGGCTGATGTGTTTGATTACGCACGCATGATGCAACACATCAACAATTTGCTGCGCCTTAAACCAATCGAACTGGAAAATTTTGTTATCTAAAGTCAGTAACATAAAAGCCGGGTCCTTGGACTGCCAAAAGCAGCGTTTCATGCGCCTCATCTAGCGTCAGAAATCTGGCGGGGAAAGGCCACGGCAGACCCTCGTTGTGCTGTTGCCATGTTTGCCCTCCGTCACTGCTTCGCAGCACGCCCTGCCCGACCGGATCGTAACCGCCAGATTCCCATGCGCTCGATGATGCTACAAATATGCTGTGCGGTGTCACATGCACATCCCGCACATAGCTATCGGTTAGTACTTTCTCCCACGACTGACCGTCGTCTTGGCTGAGGAACACCCCGCGATCTGGTCCCAAAACGCCGACAAAAACCCTGCCGGGAGCAGATGGCTCAAAGATAATATCGCGCACACCGGCCCAACCCCATTCCCAATAGTCAGCCTTAATCTCCCCGATCATCTCATTCATATGCACGGCCGCCCATGAGCCTAAATCTCCACTGGCAGTTGATCGGTACAGACCCGCATCCCCCCCGCTTAAAATGATTGTGCTGTCATGAGGAGAAACAGCCGTAAAGCGACAGCCGCCGCACTCAAAAACCATCTCCCACGACCATCCATCATCCAGACTGCGGTACACATTACCATCCGCAGCCACAAAAAGCGTTCGGCTGTCTGTTGTGCTACTTGGGTCGATGGCTAGGCCAGTGATTGAGTTGGTTTCAGGTATGCCTTCGTTGCTTAGCTGCCAGCTCTCAGCCGCGCCAAAATTATCGCTGCGCACCAGCGAAACCGGGTCGCCAATGTCTCCCGTTTGGGTCATCCACACCACTTCCGGCCGCTCAGGATCAGCCAAAACGGTGAAACTATTGCCTCCAGCCCCTTCCCAATTCCCGGTTAACTCAGGCACATTGCAGTTCTCCCAGCTGTCTCCTCCGTCAAGGCTACGGAAACATCCCATGTCATACATCGCCATGTAGATAGCGCTGACACCGTACGCATTCTGCTCAGATACGGCCGCGTCAAAAAAGACAATATTGTCGATCCCACGCGACATATAGCGGTCTTCAGCAATTTGGGACGTGTACACATTTTGAAAACTGCGGCCGCCGTCAAACGAGCCAAACACAAACTGGCTGTTAGCCCAAATTGCTACGTCGTCTTGAAGCGCAAGCGTGCGTACCGGCCCATCATAGCTTTCTAGATGGGCAAAGTAGGCTGGGGACCAGCCAAAATCATAGGTTTCGACTGTGCTAATTTGACTCCAGCTTAAACCGCCATCGGCCGATTCCCAAACCCCACTGCGCTCATCCCACGGGAACTGGTAGCGCGGTTCAATTAGGCGAATTACGTCGTTGCTCGCAGGCCAAATCACCCCGTGTCGCTGAGCCAAGAAGGTCCAACTTTCACCAGAATCACTGCTTGCATATAGGCTACCGTACAACTCTGGCTCCTCTTCATAAGTAGTCAACAGCAACCGACCTTGGTCGTCAAATGCCACGTCCATCACTTCACCTAAATCAGGTGCGATGTGGGTCCAAGTGACCCCGCTGTCTGTACTCCGGTAAACGGCTGCTGGCCCGGCCGCAAATCTTGCTTCGCCTGATAGAGCATAGACGCTTTCAACTTGGCGAGGATGGGTAAGTAGCTTGATGAGCCGCAAGTCATCGGGCAGATTTTGGCTCACAGCCGACCATGTGACACCATCATCATCACTTCTCAATATTTGCCCATGGTTGCTGTCCCACTGCGGGTGATAAGTTGAATAGATAGCCACTGAGCCATCAGGTTGAGGGGCAAAGCCAAAATCATGGAAGTAGCCGTCAGCGTAGACCTGCTCAAACGTCTGGGCACCATCGTCTGAACGGAAAATGCCGGAGTCAGTGCCCAGAAAAATGATACTAGAGTTTGTCGGATGGAATCCGATGGCGCTCACATGTGTCGCCGTTAACCCACGATCTACGCCAATAACATCCCATCTGCTATTTTGATCTTGCACGTTCCAGTTGATGAACGCACCACTTAAATCGCTGGCTGCGATAGCCAAACCATCAGCTCTGTAACCGATTGTTTGAAACGCTCCACCTCCACCCGGATTTGAAAAATAGTTCCAAGGGAGCGGATAGGTGTTTGAGGGGGCACCGGCGGGCCGGGTGTCCACGGGTGGTACAGGGTCTGTCGTCGGCTCAATCGCGCCAATTTCAACACTCGTGTTTTCAACGATAGGTGGTATGGTTGCTGATGATTCCAGATTTACTTCAGGTTGTTGGAGAGCCCCAGATGCACATCCGGTTAGGCTAATTAGTAACATTGTGCGAAAAAGTAGCGCAAGGGATCGGTTTTTTTGCATAATGGTTCTGTGGAAGACGATTTTATGAGAATAGTTTAAAATAAATTCATTCTATCTTAGTAGGTCCTAATATGTTTTCGAAAGACCAGACTGTTTTATTAATCTGTCAACCAGAGAGGAGTCACCCAAACCAGTCTGGTCTAAAGTCAGTTATGTTCTGCAATCTACTTTGGACCCGATTTTGAAAAATGAATTCGGTTGAAATTAAAAGAAAGCTCTCTGAATCAAATTATCGGCTTACCTCATCAAGAGAAGAGGTTATCAACGCTTTGCTAACGGCACATGGTCATATTACGGCCGATGATTTATATGATGCCCTCAAATCTCAAGGGTCGTCTGTCGGCCGGATGACGGTTTTTAGAACGCTAGATATTCTTTCAGAAACGGGAATTGTGCGGCCAATTTATCAGGGAAGCGGGGCGGCTCACTTTGTTCTGTTGGAAGAGGGGCATCACCATCATCTGGTATGCATTAAATGTTCAGAGTCTGTAGAGTTTTCAGAGTGTATGTTGGCGGAAGAGTTGAGCAATCGGCTTGCCAAAACCTATAACTTTAAAATAGAAGGGCACATGTTAGAAATTTATGGCATTTGCTCAAAATGTCAGTAAAGGGCCATAGATCGCTTACAGTCAATCAAAACTTAATTGTGGAGCAAGATCAAAAACGCGCTCAAAGCGTGGTCAGCCCCGAGCAGGATCAACATTCAACACATTTAACGAAAACAACTTGAACATCTGCTACCAAGGTGCAAGTTGTTATGTAAAGCAGGAAGTTTTCCCGGCAGCATGTACCTCATTGTGTATAGGGGCATTTTTCCCCCCTAAGTTCGCTGAACAGGTACAATTAAACAATCTATTACCCGAACCTAAACTGGATAGAAGGCTTGTGCAGGCTCACAAAAATTTTAGAAAATTGCGTAGAAAACAATCCCGATGGCACCGCTAAGGAACACGGCTGTCCAGAAAATAGGAGTTTGTGTATTTTGACGGTACTGTTTGCGAGAAACCCCATAGGTCTTGTGTTGGTTGCTTGAGGTGATCGACGACATCCAGAGCACAGAAAGCGTAACTGTTACTGCGATTTGAAAATAACTAACTGCTGTCAGCGCGGCCAAGTTAATTGGAAAAATAAACAACGCGATGATGGCCAGTACGAACGACAGTGAGAGTAAATGTGTGTAATAAATTCGCATAATGTTATCCCCAAAAAATAAATAATTTCGATTAACTGGCTACATGGTAGCATCCGAAATAAGATGAATTGTAAGTTAGATTACAGACTATCTTGAGATTTAAAAATCGGTTTGTAAGATGGTAAGATGAGTCAGGGGAAAACAGGTTCTCACCAGACTAAAATTGGTCAAAATGCACTTCCAAAACCGATTGGTTTAAATTTGGTTCTAATTACAGAACATAGGCAAAGTGATTCGTAGGGGTGCCCGACCAAAGGGAATGCCTATGGCCTGCAACAAATCAATTTGCTTGTGAAAGTCCTAATTTAGGATTCTGACGATAAACAGTGCAGGAGTGAAGGAAATTTTATGTCAGACAATAATAATGTCGGCCGCGTATTTTTTGGGATTATCGCCGCAATTTTAGCTCTGATCGCTGGTTTTTTTGGCGTCAACTTAGTTGATGATGATCCAATTGGTCAGACAAGCGGTTCTGGTGCTCCACCTGTAGCTGTCCCTACCGAAATTATAAATAATGATTGGTATGAAATTTATTTTACCGACCCAACCTGTCCACCCGAAGAAGACCGCATCGGCGGGGTAGATGAAGTTATTGCTGTTGATTTGGATTTTGCAGAGGTTCAGATCGATATTGCAGCGTTTGACTTAGATTCTGAACCGATCATTGCGGCCCTTATCAGGGCGCGTCAGGAACGGGATATCAACGTGCGTGTCGTGGTTGATGATGAGCATACTCCCGCCTCAACCATTAACCGCCTTCGCCGCAATGGCATGAGCGTGATTGAAGATAAACGATCAGCCTTAATGCACAATAAATTTATTGTGATTGACGGCCGCTTTTTGTGGACCGGATCGATGAATTTTTCAAGCAATGGGGTGTACTGTAACAACAACAACTTGGTACGCATTGACTCACCACGCATCGCATCCAACTACTTGGCTGAAATGGATGAGATGTACTTTGATCGCATTTTTGGCCCTAGGTCTCCTGAAAACACACAGTTTACATTTGTGGTGAATGGGGTAGAAGTTGAAAACTATTTTGCGGCCGAAGATGAGCTGGCACCTATCATCGGCAGAGTGATTGCGCGGGCTGATGATGAGGTGCTGTTTATGGCCTTTTCCTTTACCAGCGACGACATCGGGGAGCAGGTCATGGAGCGGGGCGAAGCCGGATTAACTGTCAAAGGAGTATTTGAAACCACTGGTGCGACCAATCGCTATAGTTACTATGGTGACCTAGTTGATGCGGAACTGCCCAATGTTGAAGTTCGGCGAGATGGCAACTCACGCATTATGCATCACAAAGTCTTCATACTAGACCGTAAAGTTGTTATTTTAGGCTCATACAATTTCACTGGAAATGCCAACGACAACAATGACGAAAATATTTTAATTGTTCACGATGAAGAGTTTGCAAACTTTTTTGTCGAAGAATTTGATACAGTTTGGAATGAAGCTAGGCTTGACTAACGGTTGGCTAAAATTTTTTTAAGAGAACGAGCTAAGAAGTAAGACCTCGCGCGCTGTGCCATTCTCTTGACTGTGCCTGCTTCCACATCAGCATTTAAGTTTGGGAAATATATTAAGAAAAAAAGAGATGATACTAATGTTACTAGATTTCAGACCTGTTTAGCGTTTAGAATCTAAAGGTTAAAAAGCAAGCAAAACTCAGGTGCCGTGAAGATCAAAGTGTCTTTTGATCCGTATAAATAAACATGAATATTAGAAATTTTTTTGCAGCTTCACTCCTAATCATCATTTTAGCGATTGGTGCTGCTTGTTCACCTCAGAATGCACCCCCGATCGTGGCTGTGACCCCCATTGCACCACCAACGCTCCCGGCCGAAATCGTTGAGTTTGTCGAGCAGGTAGAGCAGCCGGTTGAACAGTCGGTAGTTGCTGAAGGTGATGGCCTTCCGTCCACGATTGGTATTAGTGGGTATCCCCCACCAGCTGTTGCTGATGATGGGTATCCAGCTCCCATTCCGGTTGCAGCCGATGTTGCGTCAGATGGCTATCCAGCTCAAGAAGAAACCTATGTGGCTGACATTCAGCAGGTTGATATCGAGAATATGGATCCGGCTCCAATCCCCACACCGCCGCATACTGTGCCGACCCCGGTCATTGAAGAACTTCCGGCCGGCCAAGCTCTAACCATTGCCTACGCTCAAGACCTTGGCATGACCTATGAGTTAGCGGTTCCCGTTGATTTTGGGGATGATCCGATCGTGCTAAATTACGATGAATTTTTTGATGATTACGATCCGTGGTCAACAGAGCCCCCCGTTATGTCTGCGCGTTTAAAGTCATTAGATGGGCAACGGGTTGTAATGGAAGGGTATATGGCACCACCGCTCAAGCTCGGACTCGATTGGTTTATGCTCACGGCCGTTCCCGTTGGGGCCTGCCCTTTCTGTTCCGGTGCATCGCAGTGGACCCCAGACATTGTTCTAATTTATGTGGAAGGCCAAGGTGAAGAGGGATTGGAAGATTTATACACCTACTACCCACTTAAGGTTGAAGGTGAATTGCATATTGGAGAAGTGGTTGATACTGAAACCGGTATGGTCAGCCTCGTCCGCATATACACCAATAAAGACAACTTGGAAGAGATCACTTTTTCTAATTGATCCTGTGGGACAGTGGGCTGACGTTTATGATTTCAGCCCAAAAACCATTTTCTTCGATACCGCCGATTGTAATCTGCTTTAATTTATGTCTTTAGTGGTGAAAAATCTGACCCATACCTATACAGGGCCCCAGCTTCCCGACAATAAAGTTTTGTCTGGCATCACGTTTTCCCTAAACGCTGGGGATCAGCTTCTTCTGCGCGGCATTAGCGGTAGCGGTAAAACCACCCTGATCAATATTTTGGCAGGATTGCTCTCACCCACGGCCGGAACTGTGTCGCTTGCAAATCAATCTATTTACAAGCTGAATGAGGGAGAGCGTGACGACTGGCGCAGGCAGCATATCGGCTATGTATTCCAGACCCATCATCTTTTACCACTGCTAAACGCTTGGGAAAATGTGGCTATGCCACTTTCCTTCAGAGGGATTGCTCGGCGCCAAACAAAAGAAGCTGCGCTGCGTTTTTTGCAGATGGTTGGGCTTCAAAAGCATGCAAACCATCGGCCGGAGCAGTTGAGCACCGGTCAGCGCCAGCGGGTGGCAATTGCGCGGGCTTTGGTTAATGAGCCAGCCTTAATTTTGGCCGATGAGCCAACCGCGTCTCTCGATCAAGATGCGGCTGCCAACGTGCTAGATATGTTGCAAGCCAGCTGTAAAGAACAAGGGGCTATCTTGATTGTTGCAAGCCACGATCCCGCTCTAAACGATCGTTTTGAAAACAAGGCTGATCTCGTTTATGGAAAGTTTGAATTGAGCAAGGACCTCCTAACGACGTGAGAACCCCATTTCAACTGCGGCCCTATCTGCTAATCGGTCTTATGCTTGCCCTGACCGCTTGTGCCCCCCAAACGGAAACAGTTCTGGTTGACAGTCAAATTGAAACTGCGGCCGATGACCCACAAGTCATCAATCCAGTACAAAGTCCGCCGGTAGATGAAACAGCCGAGGCGGCTGAACTTGCCCACGATTTTTCTCTACCAACGCTTGATGGTGGTGTACTCACCTTAAGTGAACAAAAAGGAGAGTGGGTCTTGGTTAATTTTTGGGCCACATGGTGCGTTTACTGCGTAGACGAAATGCCCTATCTGCAAGAGGTTGCTGATCGTGGAGACATACAGGTTTGGGGGATCAACATGCGGGAAACCGTTGATGAAATGAACACATTTGTTGAAGAGCACAATATTTCATTTCCCATTTTGCTTTCACCAGACAACGATACAATTTTGGCTTACCCGGGCGGCATGCCCCGCACATTCATTATTGGCCCTGATGGTACTGTTGCCCATACGCTATTCGGCCCCATTGACCCAGAACAATTTGATGTGTGGCTTGCGGATAATGTTGTGAATCAAAACAGCTAGAGAATGTACAGATGAATTTTCACCAAGTCCAATACACCGCTCTGCTTGCATGGCGCAGCATCCGTTCCAGATGGGTGCAGTCTCTGGCCACTGTTTTGGTTGTCAGCATGGCTTTGGCCCTGTTCGTAACTGTCGCCGTTTTAGGCATAGGGGTGCGCAGAGGCATCACAGAAGCCAGCGATCCATTTGGCACGTTGGTGATTGGACCAAAAGGGGACCCGCAACAGCTCGTGCTGAGCACGCTTTTATTGAATGGGGACCCGCTCGGGACGATTGATCTTGAAATTTATCAACAGTTGGAAGTCGACCCGCGTGCAGATCTCGCCATTCCTCTGGCGATGGCAGAAAACATCAATGGGATCCGTATCATTGGAACCACAACCGATTTTTTTAGACTTCAGCCGTCGCTTGTTGAAGCGTCTCCATTTCAAATTGCGGATGGTCTTTACTTTGAAGACATTGCTTTTGAAGGTGATCAAGGTGGTGAACAATCTCATGTTGAAGCGGTGCTGGGGGCGTTTGCGGCCGAAGAGCTGGGGCTAGCTCTTGGAGATGAGTTTGTTACGGCTCAGGGACTTACTCATGTTATTGTCGGTATTTTGCAGCCAACAAACACCGTCTTTGACCGAGCGGTTTTTGTCCCCGTAATTGGGGTGTGGGCAGCCCAAGCAAACTCCAGTTCAGACAGTGATTCCTCTGAAGGCACAATTACAAATGGGACATCTGGTATTGGTGAGTTGACGGCTGTTTTAGTCAAGCCTTCTGGCTTTGCTGAATCAAACCAGATTTGGCAAGATTTTTACCTAAGCGACAACATGCAAGCTGCATTCCCCGGTCAAGAACTCGGCAAACTTTTGAGGACCTTTAGGCAGCTAGAAGACATTTTGAACAACGTGGGCTTATTGGCGGCCGTGATCGCAGGGTTAACTATTTTTCTTGCCATTTACAGCTCAACTGTAGCCCGCGAGCAAATGATCGCCGTGATGCGCGGTGTGGGGGCCGGCCGGGGCGTCGTGCTGGGCATGGTTTTGGTTGAGGCGTTAATTATCGCTCTGCTGGGCTCAATTCTGGCTCGGGCTTTGGGCTATGCGGCCGCGTGGGTCTTGGCCTCCGCGCTCTCAACGCAAAACACCATCCCTATACCGGTAACTTACGCATTTGAGATCGAGTGGCTGTTATGGCTGCTGCCTGTCGGTCTTGGACTGTTAGCGGGCTTGATCCCCGCTCTACTCACGTATCGGCTCAATATTATTGACAAGCTGTTCGCTTCTTAATCTTTAAAGCCTACCGGCCTCAATAATGCGTTGTAGAAACTGCTGCGTGCGTAATTTCTCAGGCTGGCTAAACAGTCGCTTCGGATCACCCTCTTCTAAAATTCTCCCCTCGCTGAGGAAACAGACACGATCCGCCACATCCCGTGCAAAGCTCATCTCATGGGTCACAATCAGCATCGTCATCCCGTTGCTTTTAAGATCGCGAATAACGTTGAGCACCCCACCAATCAGCTCAGGGTCAAGCGCGGCCGTCACCTCGTCCAACAGCAGCACGTCCGGATTAGTAGCCAACGCCCGCACAATGGCCACCCGCTGCTGTTGCCCGCCAGAAAGGCGGTCTGGATAAGCTTGGATATGATCCTGCAAGCCAAATAAGCCGAGCAGTTCGGCCGCCTCATCTTCAGCTTCACTTCGGCTTTTGCTATGAACCCGGCGCGGTGCCAGCGTGATATTGTCTAGGACGCTCATGTGCGGGAACAGATTGTAGGATTGAAACACGATGCCAATTCGCTTGCGCAGCTCGTTATCAGACATCTCTTCCCCTTCAATATCAACCTCATCCAACAAAATGCGGCCGTAGTCGTATTCAACCAAATGGTTCACGCAGCGCAAGAGGGTGGATTTGCCAGATCCTGAGGCTCCAATCAGACAGACAACTTCATGGGGTTGAACATCAAGATTAACCTGATTGAGAATCAGCTTTGTGCCAAAATATTTGGTCAAATTTTGGATGCTAATTTTTGGTGATTGCACTTCTGTCATCGTGTCGATTGGAGGCGGCGTTCTTGGTCTCGCTTTGAGATTCGATCTGTCAATCGGGCCAACGGTACGCTGGCAATCAAAAATAGGATCGCAGCGACAATGAGGGATGAATAGTTAAACGTACGGGCCGTATAAATTTGAGAAGCCCGAACCGCCTCACGC
>JBCCSO010000107.1:0-11002 GCA_039199965.1 Chloroflexota bacterium
GATAAATCCAATCACTGCAATAATCTTTTTATCTGGAAAAGCTTCAGAAACACTACTGACCAAGGCCTCCATTTTATGTGGGTTATGCGCACCATCTAGCATGATGATCGGGTTTTGAGCTACCTGTTCCATCCGGCCGGGGCACGAAAAGTTAGCCAGCGCGGCCGTGTTGATCGGGCCTTCGAGCTTCCCCTCTGCAACCAATACATCTAGGGCAACAATAGCAAGGGCAGCATTCCCAAGCTGATAGCGGCCGACCGGCCCCACTTTGACATACGCATATGTTTTGAATGGTGCATGTACCGTGATTGTATTCACATCGTGTACTTCAAAGGAAAAATCTCGATTAAGGACGTAGAGTGTACTATTTTTTTCGGCCGCTTCTTTCTCCAAAATTGGCAGCAGATCCGGTTCCGTTACACCGGTCACTGCGGGTTTGTTTGGCTTGATAATGCCCGCTTTGTGCCAAGCGATATCGGTTAATTCAGGGCCAAGTGATTTCACATGATCATAAGCCACATTGGTGATGATCGCGATCTCAGACGGCATCAGGTTGGTGTAATCAAATCGGCCGCCCATACCAGATTCAACAACCGCGATCTCTGGTGATTGCTCAGCCAGCCACATGTAGGTCAGCGCTGTCCAAGCTTGCGTATACCGCAGTTTTGTATACGGTCCGTCGGCCGCCGCCCAAGCCTCATGCATCTCACGGAAAGAGTCAACTAAGTCTACAAATCTTTCGGGTGAAAGCGGCACGCCGTTGATCATTAGCTTTTCTGTAGGCAATTGCAAATAAGGGCTCATGTGTAGACCGGTACGTAACCTCATACCCTGCAACATGGCGTCTGTCATCATCGAAACAGAGCCTTTGCCACTTGTACCGGTCACATGAATTGAGGGCACCTTTCTTTCCGGATGTCCGGCGAAAGCCAAGAAATCAGCCATCTGCGGAATAGCATCTTCCATTTCAGCCCGCCGCTGTTCTATGGTTTTGTGGACGCGATAACGCTTCCCTTCTGGGTCTGTAACAAATGAAAAAAGCCAATTGTACGCTTGCTCAAATTCATTCAATTTTTCTTTAATTTTCATGTTCTAAGCTTTCTAGCTGCTCCTGCATAGGGAACCAATATTCCCGCAAATCACCAATCAAATAGAGTGAGCCTGTACACCAGACCATATCGTCTTCATTGGCTTTACTCAACGCCAAACGTAGCGCGTTCATCCCATTTTTTTCTACAGTCACAGGCAAATCTGGGTCGATACCGGCCGCCAATGCCGCCAGTTCATCCGCATCAACTGAATTCCAGAGCCCCTTTGGCTCAAACATTGTGAAAATCACTTCATCACTCAGCGCCATAACTGGCGGCAAAATGTCTGTGGCTGCTTTGCCCGCTTTTAGCCCAAGTACCGTAATGACACGCTGATCAGCCGCTCTTTTTTCTATAATGCCAACCGCCGCGCGGATTTTATCTGGATTGTGTGCCCCATCCAATAACACCATCGGCTGCTCTTGAACTTGCTCAACCCGGCCGGGAATTGTGGCTTTTGCCAGCCCGTTCAAGATGGCACTGTACGGGATCGTAATCTCATGCAGAGAAGCAACCGCCGCCACAGCCACGGCCGCGTTGGTAGCCTGAAACGCACCCTCCATTTTGATGGTCAAGCCATCATAGGTTACATCTGGTATGGTGATAGAATAATATCCACCGGCCGACCGTTGCACCCCAAAATCCCGATTTAGCAACCACAGCCGCGCCCCTTGTTCGGCACATTTCTCTTCTACCAAATTGATCACACTGGGCTGTGTCACCCCACTTACCACCTGCTGCCGTCGCTTGATAATTCCCCGCTTGTCTAAAACAATTTTTTCAACCGTGTCCCCTAAAATCTCTATATGATCCAGCCCTACATTGTTCAGTACCGCAACTTCGGCCGGTAGCACATTGGTTGCATCGCGATCTCCTCCCAAACCAACTTCAATGACGGCAAAGTCAACGCGCTCCTGAGCGAACAGCATAAATGTCATGGCCACCTGCGCTTCAAAGTAGCTGGGTGCACCAAACTTTGATGTTTGGCCCACTTCTTCAATCGCCGGTTTCATTTGCTGGTAAAGGTCCAATAGTTTGGTGGTAGAAGCTGGTCGGCCGTTGAGCATATGCCGCTCATTTAAAATTTGCAGATTTGGCGATGTATGAAGCCCGACGTAATAACCAGCTTCTTGCAAGATGGTAGCGATCATGGTTGATGTTGAGCCTTTACCCGAGGTTCCCCCAACATGAATACTGCGAAACTTGTAGTGCGGATTGTCCAGCAACCCCAACAAGTGGCTCATACGCTCAAGGCGCAGGTTAATTTCAGAGCTAAATTTTACCGGACCTATCAAGGCATACAGTTCACTCTCAAGTGTCCGGTAGGTTTCCATAATTGACATGAGCAGAATTTTACAGCCCTAAAATTAAAAATGACCAGTGACTAGTAGCCAGAAAACAATGCTTTCTGGTTACTGATCACTGGTCATTGATCACTAAGGATAAGTTGAAATTAGGACAAGTAATCCCGCAGGGCTTTGCTGCGGCTTGGATGGCGCAGCTTACGCAATGCCTTGGCCTCGATCTGACGAATGCGCTCGCGGGTTACGCCAAATTTCCGGCCGACTTCTTCAAGCGTATGGTCTTTGCCATCGCTCAGGCCAAAGCGCATTTCAATCACGGAGCGCTCGCGATCAGTCAGGAAGCCCAGAACATTGCGGACCTGCTCACGCAACAGTTGGCGAGAAGCTGCATCGATAGGCTCTTCTACCGATTCATCCTCAATAAAGTCACCCAGCTGAGTTGAATCATCATCGCTTCCCACAGGTAATTCTAATGACATTGGGTCTTGGGAAATGCGCAAGATGTTGCGCACTTTACCCGTCGCTTGCCGCCAGCGGCGAAATAAAAGCGGATCCAACTGCTCATCGTTGGCCTGTGCCTTTTTAATCGACTCAATTTCTTTTGGTTCTAAGAAGTCAAGCTCGAGCACCAACTCTTCGATCTTTGGTTCGCGACCCAACTGCTGAACCATCGCACGCTGTTGACGAATGATCCGGTTGATCGTTTCAAACATATGAACCGGAATTCGAATAGTTCGTGCCTGATCCGCAATCGCCCGACTCACCGCCTGACGAATCCACCATGTGGCGTAAGTGCTGAATTTGAACCCTTTCTTATGGTCAAATTTTTCCACTGCACGCAGTAGACCAACATTGCCTTCTTGAACCAAGTCTAGGAACTGGATGCCGCGACCCAGATATTTCTTAGCAACGCTGACAACCAAACGCAAATTGGCGCGGGTGAGGTGAGCTTTTGCTTCTTCGGCAATGTTGTATACCTGATACTCATTTTGGCGCAGACGATACTCGTCTTCTGGCAAGAAACCTTCGTATGTATCAATGTCCGGCAGCGAGTTGTTTTTCATGTAGTAGATTTTTAGCTGGCGAGCAGTATCGGGCACCATCAAATAGATTGCATTAAAAATGGCAAAAATTTCGTTGGCTACATCAGTCCAATTGTTACCTTGTCCCCATGCCCCATCATTGAGGTAGCTGCGCAGGTAGGATTTTTCCCCTTCTTGCCACGCGGTACGTACCTCGAGGGCCTCCTCTATTAACATAAGCAAATCGGGTGGTTCTACATTGATTTCATTACTGGCAGTTAGGGCAGCATACCATGCGGTTTCAAACGCGTTGAAGTTGTGCAGCATAACACGTACAAACGGGCTGCGGTCTGCATACATACCTTCTTTGGCTTGCTCGCCTGCGAACTCTGTTAAATCTTCCAAGGTCGCAGCGGCTGCCAATTGGGAAGCTAGCCAAATCTCTTGGCGCGCCTTTAGAAGAGGAACACGGCCGATTTCACGCAGATAAGTATGAACTGGGTCGTCATCTACAATCGGCAGCTCGTCTTCAGCTAAATGGATTTTTGACTGCATAGAGGCTTCAAGGATAGATACATCCTCTTCATAGTTTTCTTCCTCTTCTGAAGGAATCGCTATCCCCAGTTGTTGAAGCCGAGTGTAAAGTTGCTCCGTTTCTTCTTCATCGAGGTCGCCCATCACTTTTTGAAGTTCGGCATCATCGATCGAACCCTTTTTCTGGGCAGCTTTGAGAAACGCTTCAACATCTACGGTATCTTCCGCTTCTTCAACCTCGTTTTCATCTATTGCACTTACTGAAACTTCTAATTCTTTTGACATGATTTTGTCTCCCGGATTAATAAAACGAAGTGGACTTTCACAAACGCAAAAGACACTTAATTGCCGGGCATAAAGCAGGTTGGCCTTGCTGTTTAATTTACGAAATTGCCTGCTCCCTGCATCCTTTCTGCTATAAAACCAAGATCATTTCTGTCTTGATCGTGGCGAAGTATATCCTTCTATTTTTGACCACGCAGTGAATTCAGTACGATAGTAACCCGAAGGGGGCGTTAAGAAAGTGTGACTTCGTTAACAATCTATATGGGATGCCTTCCTCAATTTTCCTGATTAATTACCACTTGTGGGCGTATCTCTGTTTACTGCGAGAGCTAATGCCAGTTCTAGCTTGATGGATCGCTTTGATCTCAACTGTTAACTCTTCTACCTGCTTGGTGAGAATACCAAGATAGTCTACTTCCGCATTCTGCCGCGCAGTCAGCAACAACTGCTTGAGCTCGGCATTGAGCTGTTTCTTTTTCTCTAATCGCCACTGCAAAACGGAGAGTGCAAGGCTGCGGACAGGCTTTTTATCGTTTGAAACAAATTCCCTGCGAATCAGCCTCATTCTTTCTGCAAGAATATCGTCAAGACTATCCCACATTTCAGAGGTAGAGACAACATCTCCAGCACTCTGTTTATTGTTCAAAAGGGTAAAAATCTCTCTGTCAATTTGCACAGAAAAGTCCTGAGCATGCAGAATTGGCTGTCCTGATTCGCTTAAAATCTTGTTGACTTGGCGGATCAAAATTGGATTTTGGCTGCATCTGCCCAAAAATTCCTCTTCCCGGCGTGCTGTACGCAATGCTGGGTTCAAATTGGCAAGAGATGGTCGACCAACTTCACTATTCTTAGGCTTACTTGGCTGGCTTTTGCTTCCTTGTACGACCGGCCGCTGATTTGAGTTTTTCTGATTGCTTTTAACGTTGAGCTGTTTAAGGGAACGCTCATCAACTTGTAAGGTTCGGGCCAAATATTGCCAGTAATGATCCCGCTCAACCGGGTCGGTAATATCCAAAATCATAGGGATGACTTGGCGCGCGATGACCGATTTGTTCTTGGGGTCCTCAATCGGGTTTTGGCTCATCAAGACAGACGTCACGTATTCGACAACCGGCTTGGCCCCACCAATCAGTTTGGCCCATTCAGCCGGATCACGGCGGATAATACTGTCCGGATCTTCACCTTCTGGAATAGTTGCGATACGGATATCTGCCTGCAGGCGGCTTTCTTCTTGTACGAGTCCGGTTGGGTCAAACCGAATTTCGGACTCGCGATCTAGCGCATCACGCGCCACATTCAGGCTGCGCATGGTGGCGTTCACCCCGGCCGCATCTGCATCTAGCGCAATCACAAAACGCTTGGTTGATTTTTTGAGCAGTTGGAGCTGATCGCGGGTTAAGGCGGTTCCCATCTGAGCGATTACGTTGCGGAAGCCCCCCTGCCACGCCATGATCACATCCATATACCCTTCAACAATCACCGCCTGCCGAGCCTCGCGAATGAAGCGCTTGCTTTTGTCTAGACCAAACAAAATGCGGCTTTTATCAAACAACCCTGTTTGTGGTGAATTTAGGTATTTTGGTATGCCATCTTTATCGAGCGTACGTGCACCAAAGCCAACCGTCCGACCGGTAACATCCTGAATCGGGATCACAATCCGATTGCGGAAGCGATCATATCGGGTCCCTTTATCAGGATTTTCAGTTAGCAGACCAACATCAAACAGATCTTGTTCTTTGTATCCCTGATTTAAGAAGTGTGAGCGGCATGCATCCCACGAATTGAGGGCGAATCCGATCCGAAATGTTGAGACAGTTTCGGCCGTTAGTTCACGCCCTTCAATATAGTTGCGGGCGTGCTCCGCCTGTGGAGCGTGCAAAAATAACTGGTGGAAGTAGTCAGCGGCCGCTTCCAGTAGCTCAACTTGCTCCTCTTCGATCGATTTGCGCTGCTTTTGCTCCGGAGTTAGCTCTTCAAGGGTAACATTGGCCCGTTTAGCTAGATGAACCAAGGCTTCCTTAAAGTCCCACCCGTTCTTTTTCATGACATAGCTAAAGATGTCACCCCCATCGGCGCAGGCACCAAAACATCTCCATGTACCGCTTTCGGGAAAGACGGCAAAAGCAGGCGACCGAGTATTGTTGTGAAAGGGACAGTATCCCATGTAGTGACGGCCAGATTTTTTTAGCTGGACGTGTTCAGAAACGATATCGACAATATCAAGTCGGGCTTTGATTTCTTCTACAGGAGACACTTTCAGTGAATCAGTGGCCAGTGATCAGTAGACCAGTAAGCCGACGATTACAAACCATCAACTACCTGCTACCCACTAACTACTACTAGCTTTTAAAAATTTATTCTATCTCAGTTCCCGGCTACTATCCATCAATTAACAAAGCGCTATTGTCATGAAAAATCTGACGTTTGAGACCAGCATCATGGCCACAAGCAAGTTCAACACAGCGCTTGGCGACCCCCATCCCGCCCCACGGCCAGTCTGAGCCATATAAAACACGATCTGGACCAAAAGTATCTGTTAACCTTTTGATCATATGCGGGGGCTGAAACGATGTATCGACATAAACATTGGGATAGTTTGCGTAAATTTCAATTGCTTCATCAGCTTGCCCTAGCCCTGAGTGGCCCGCAATAAATTTAACGTTTGGAAAGGCTTCGATCAGCGGTGTTGCGTGACTGATCTCGCCAAAGTCCGGCCGTTCGTTGACCTGTTCGTGCTTTTTTGCGTAATAAAAGGCATAACCACTGTGAAAAAGTACGGGCTTGTTGTGGGGAGCAAATGCCTCAACGGACGCAAAGTTTTCAGGGCTGTCCAGCCGCACACAGTTGAGGATCGGGTGGAGCTTTAGGCCACATACCCCAGACGCAACCTCTTCGCGGTATTTTGCAGTTAGATCAAACTCTGCGTTGTAGTAGGGTCCGGTAAATGGGACGATGCGCGGCTCCTTCGCGGCCGCTTGCATGATGTCAGCCGTTGGGGCGTGTGGAAAAACAGCCAGTACCACACAGCGGCTAATCTCATGCGTTTCTAGTTCACGCTGCAAATTAACAAGCGTCGCAGTTCGATTCCTATTTTGCCCAGCTAAAATATTCAAACGGTGGGCGAGCTTTCCAAAAATCCTGTGAAACCGATCCCACTCAGGCCAGTTAAACTGCTCATAAACATCGTTCCAATCCGGCCGCTTCGCCACATAATCACCCCAAATAATAGATGGCTTTTGCGGGTACAGAATGTCGCCCAAGTGGGCATGAATATCAATGATTTTCATGGATGGCAGTTGGTGGATGGTAGCGCTAACGGCCAGCACTCATCCTCACGGATTAACTGTGATTGAAGCTGCAATACCGTCTGTAACCGGTTTGATCGACTGGAAGTCGGGTGAGGCGATGAGATTGACCATAATTACTACGCGTGACCCTCTAACGATAACGTAGTAATCGATTAAGACTGGGTACCGTTGAAAGATAGCGTCGTACTGAGCGGTAGCAGCGCTTTGGCCCCCAAGTGTGAGCGGTCGGGGCGGAACAATCAGTTCAGGAAGGTTATCATAAACGGCAAACTGCCCCACAAAATCTTCGAGAATTTTGACCGGATCTGGCTCATCCGGGGTGCTCAACGTTTGCGGAAAAATCAAAATGGACGCCCCTGATTCAAACTTGTTGTCAATCATGAGTTCCTGCGTTGAAGCTAAAATAATAGCGGTGCCATCGTCTCGAATAAGCCAATTAGATGGATAACCTAGCGAAAAATGCCCGTCTGGAGCACTGAACTGCAACAACCCGGCTGGGACCGACATGCTGCCAGATTCAAGAGCTTCACCATCTTCCCCTTCAACAGGCACAATCTGTACAGAGCCCGGTGGGGCAGGAGTGAGCGTTGGTGGGGCAGGAGTAGGCTCCGGCCGGGATACGATAATTGTGCTAATAATGCCGCGCAACAGGCTTTCGTTGGTTTCAGGGTCAGCCGTGGTGCTTGATACCAACACGCCCGCATTTTCATTTTTGATAAGCGCAAATAGATGGGTTAGCTCACGCCCATCTTCATCGTTCGATTGTGAGAGCAGCACCGCGGCCGATTGGCCACCAATGAGAATGTTGTTGGGCGATTCAACCACCTTTTGATTACCCAAATCAATGACGTAGTCTTCTAGTGGCGTCGCTAAATCGTCTTCGATATAGAGGGTCTCATCAGCCAGAACAATTTCCATGAGGGCACCTTCGTCTCCTTGATGGGACCCTGTCAGGAAATCGGCCGATGAGGTTACACGCAGGCCGTTATCAGCATTGACAATCCAATTGGGTGGATAGCGCAGAGCAACACCATAGTCGGTATTGAGATAAGCGATAAAACGACCGGTCGGATCGGCTGTTGCCGTAGGCCTAGGGGTTGAGGTTGGAATCAAAGGTTCGCTAGGTGGGTTCCCCACAGGTAGGATAGGGTCAACCAAGCTACAGCCTGAGAGAGCTGCCAGCAGGCTCAGATAAAAACTAGCTGTGATGATGCGGATGCAAAGGCTGTGGTCCAGATTGTTTTTAGCTGCCACCAGAATTTTCCGGAGAATAGATTTTGAGTTCCCTTTCAGGGTCTACAGGAATAATAAAAAACTGCTCATTGGGTGCTTTCAAATTGTAGTCACGAATTTGTTTGTTTAGTTTTGCAACCTTTTCTCTGAATTCTGTTTCAGCCTGATTCCAGCGAATTTTGCTCCATTTGGTGCCGGTCCAATTCTCGCTTGCCTTTTGCAGTATGGCTCTGGCCGCTTTTACTTCAGACTTTAAGTACTTGCTTTGGTCAATAAACTGCGGCCGGTATCCCGCTTGCTTCATGATGCCGTGCGGAATACGGGTTTCGGACGTGTATGGATTTTCATCCAGCTTAATCCGTTTCCCTTTGTTCGTTAAATCTTTAAAATCGCCGCCTTGTTGGGCGCGTCGGATGAGATCTTCTACAAATTTCATCTGTGTTTCTCAGTTTAAAAGTTTAAAGAGTCAGCCTATAAGCCGCATTCTGTCTATGCCGATTTGCATTGCAAACCAACCGATGATCATCTATCTAGGACGACCGTTACCGGCCGCCTCATGCGGTCTACCCGGATGCCAATTGAGCGGGCAGCTCATGTTTGGCATTGCCAAACGACATCCTGCTTGACCTTGCTCCAAGTGGGAGTTTGCCTGGCCAAGAACATTACTGCCCTTGCCGGTGGTCTCTTACACCACCGTTTCACACCTCACTGACTAGCCTAGACCAATCAGCAATACACTTCTCTGTTGCACTTGCCATCGGGTCGCCCCGCCCGGCCGTTAGCCGGCACTTTGCCCTGCGGAGTGCGGACTTTCCTCAATGCAAAATTGCATCGCGACCATCCGGCTGACTCTTGTTAAAAGTTTAGCGGAAAAAGCACCAACAATAAAGCTGACGCTTATGGCTCTTTCATGATTTGTACTTGAAGAGCGTCCATCACTCCCTCCTATAAACAGCTTAGAGAAACGGCTTTGATCATCACAAAATGATTAGCCTAATAGACGAAATGCTGTATGATAATCGAGGAAGATTTTTATAGTCTAAAAGGTTCAGTCAGGGACCACAAAGCTGCCAACAATTAAGAACTGAACCGCTAATGTGATGGTCAGTCGCATAGTGCATAACTGTAATTTTGAGACTACATTATCCAGAGGAGAAAAAGATGTTTAGATATAGAGTTGATAAATGGAAGCCTTATAATGTTCCAGCCTTTTTAATCATGCTTCTTGGAGCATTACTGTTGCTAGCGGCTTGCGGTGGCAGTGATGAAGGTAACGAAGAAGCTGCTGCTAGTGGAGGTGGTGGCTCTTGTGCCCTTGCGGACTTGGCCCTGCATGAAGCGGGTAAGCTGACGGTCGCCACTGGTGAACCGGTCTTTCCACCGTGGATGTTAGACGATGATCCCAGCAGCGGCGAAGGCTTTGAGAGCGCAGTTGTCTATGCACTGGCTAACGAGCTAGGTTTTGCCGATGAAGATGTACAGTGGGTTCGAACTTCGTTTGATGAAGCGATCTCTCCGGTTGAAAAACCTTACGACTTCAATATTCAGCAGTATTCAATCACGGAAGAGCGGGATGAAATTGTTGACTTTTCACTCCCTTACTACCAAGTAGAGAAGTCATTGGTAGCGGTAGACGGTTCGGCCGCGGCTTCAGCAGCTTCGCTTGGAGATTTAGCAGACGTCAAATTTGGTGCGACGATTGGAACGACCGACTTGGCATATATCGAGGATGTCATTGGGGCCTCTGATGTTGCAGTTTACAACGATCAAGTTGATGTGGTTTCAGCGATGGTTGCTGGTCAGATTGATGCAACCGTTGTGGGGCTGCCAACCGCTTTGTTCATGACGGCCGTCCAGCTTGAAAATGGCGTGATTGCTGGCGTATTTGACAGCGAAGACGATGGTGGATTAGGCATGCTCTTCACAGAAGGTAGTGAGCTTGCCCCCTGTGTTAATCAAGCACTGCAAGCAATGGATGATGCAGGCACGCTAGACGCTTTAGCTGAGCAATGGTTACAAGGCGGCGGTGATATTCCAAATATCTCACAATAAGGAGGAAGCACGGTGGGATCAATCAACATTGAATCTTCAGGTGAATCTTCAAATGTAAGTGCTCCACCTCCACCAAAGCTTCCAACGCGAAGAGAACAAATTATGCCAGTGGTAAGCAGTGTGCTTAGCACTGGCATATTTATTGCGGTTATCATCTGGGTTGTCAGTTCGTCTGA
>JBCCSO010000108.1:0-10993 GCA_039199965.1 Chloroflexota bacterium
CCCGGCCGTCACCCCCGAATTGGGATCATTAAGGTCCACAATCTCAAAAGAAAACCGGCCGTTGCTCTCTGCTTCAATGTCGGCCGCAACATCGGCAATCGTCACATTTACCGGCCCAAGCTCTGGCGGGATGGTGTCAGACGTAATGTAGTAGGTCAGAGTAGCCGGTTGCTCAAGCGAAGCCAGTACAGAGTTCAAATCTTGAAAGCCAAAGACGGTCCGCCGAATGGTGCTTGTTAAGTCATACTCTAAATTGCGCAGTCCCACATCGATCCCAAATGGGGTTTGATTCACCTGAATCAGCTCTGAAAAGTTGATCACGGCCGTCTCATCACCGTATTTAATCAAAATGTCAAAGTAGGCGTTGACCACAGAGGATTGATACCGATCAGACACCTGAAACGGCTGCGGCCGGATACCATACGCCTGATTGGCTTCAATCTCAGCCTCCTGATCGGCCGATGGGTCGATCACCCGCGCCGTTACATTTCCATTGCTGGCGATCTCGTACTCAGCCAGCATGTCCCGAATACGGGGAATCAACGGCTGCAACAGAGGGTGGTTGTTTTCACTGATGTAGGCTGTAATTTCGAGCGGCTCTGTCAAATTCTCAACTAAATCCTGCGTCGGCCGTGACAGACTGTATTCCCGATCTTGGGTCATATCAATGCGCAAGCCGCCCAGTGGATAGAGCCACACGTTAAGCAGCAGCAAATTGACGATGATGAGTCCAGCGGTCAAGAACACTCTGTTCCGGTACCCTGTTTGCGCCTCGCTCCAGCGGGCAGAGTCTAGTGAGAGCACATTTAGGGTTAAAAACACGCCGGTTAGGGTGAGGTAGTAGACCAAGTCACGCAGGTCGAGCACCCCGCGCAGAATGCTCTCGAAGCGGCTACCGGTGCCAATGGCGCGCAGAATCTCACCCATACCGCCGCTAAAAAAGTCGGTCACGGCCGCAGTACCGACCACGTACACCACCCCGCCCAGCAGAACGGACAGGATCAACGCCACAATCTGATTGTCTGTGCGGGACGACACAAACAGGCCGATGGCGATATACGCGGCTGACAGCAGCATGGCGGCAATGTACCCACCAATGACCGGTCCCCAGTCTAAATCCCCCAGCAAGTTTATGGTCAGGGGCAGCCCTAGTGTCAGCAGCAGCGCAATCTCAACCAAAATCAGAGTGGCGAAAAACTTGCCCAGCACCAGTGCCCAGTGGTTGACCGGCAGGGTCAGCAGCAGCTCTTTGGTGCCGGACCGCTGCTCTTCACTCCACTGGCGCATGGTCAGAGCCGCGATCAAGAAAATCAGCAGTATCGGCATCCACGTAAACATCGGCCGGATGTCTGCCAAGTTGCGCACAAAAAAGGTTTCGAGCGTAAACACAATGAACATGACAGCCGCCAAGAAGGACCCCAAGAAGATCAGGGCCAGCGGCGATCCGAAGGCGTTGCGCAGTTCTTTGCGGATGATGGCGGAAATTTGTTTGATCATTGGTCAGGAAATAGAAGTTAGAAGGTAGATGTTAGGGGTTAGGGATGTTGCCACTATCCTCTAATATCTAACATCTACAAACTTCCCCCCTCAATTTGCTGATTGAATACACTCTCGAGCGTTTGTACAACCGGCCGCAGTTCGCGTACCGGCCAGCCCTGCTCTACAGCCATCTCATAAATGACTGGCGGTAGATCAGCATCAGGTTGGCCGGTTATAGTGTAGCGATGAGACTCGCCGTTTATGGTTTGGGTAACGGCCGTAACCGCTTCAAGCGATTCCAATATGGACGCCACGTCGGCCGGATCGCCATCCAAAACCAGCAGCACGTCGGCCGTGCGCGAGATATCTTCCAGCTTTGAATCAAGCCGAATCTCCCCGTTAATCAGCATCAGCACCCGATCACACAGCAGCTCAACCTCCGGCAGGATGTGGGTTGAAAAGAGCACCGTACTGTGCTCTGACAGCCGCTTAATCAGGTTTCGTATTTCGATAATTTGAGCCGGGTCCAATCCCACAGTTGGCTCGTCTAAAATCAACAACTCCGGCCGGTGCAGGATAGCCTGCGCAATCCCCACCCGCTGCCGATATCCTTTCGATAGCTCAGCAATCGGCTGATTAATGCGCTCTTCAAGGCCGGTCGAGTAAATCGCATCTGCCAAGTGATCCCGCTGTTGATCATCAGGAATTTGGCGCAGGTCGGCCATCATTTGTAGATACTCAAAGACGGTTAGTTCAGGATACAGCGGAGCGTTTTCAGGCAGGTATCCGATTAGTGCTTGGGCTTCCTGCGGTAACAGCATCACGTCTCGCCCACCAACAACGGCCGTACCCGAATCAGGTTGTAGGTAACCTGTCAGTGTTTTAATGATGGTGCTTTTACCAGCCCCGTTGGGTCCCAACAGCCCCACAATCTCGCCGGCCGTCACCTTAAAACTGACGTCGGCCAAAGCCTGTATGTCACCGTATGCTTTGCTGAGCCCTGAAACTAAAATCATAAAAGTTTGTCCAAAGTGGGATTTTACACAGAAATTCCGGCCGTGAAGCATTGCACCTCCCACTTTAATCAGATTTTAAATAGGGCCCAAGCCAACCCTAAAATGTCAGCGGATGTCATTTGAAATAATGGGAGTGGGCTCAGCGTAGTTTAAGATGAGGAAACGGCCGTTTAGAAGGGCACCCTGAGTAAGGCTTTCACGCCACCGGTTTCTGTGTTGTGGTCTAAGCTAATACATCCGCCAAACGACAGGGCTTTCTTCTGAGCCATTAGCAGACCCAACCCCAGCCCTCTCAAATTTGAGGCCGCTTTGCTTCTGTAAAACGGTTCCCATACCTTTTTAAGATCTTCAGGCGGAATACCGATCCCTGAATCAGAAATCACAAATCGAGCTTCCCTGAATTTCTGATCAAGAATGACTGTAATGTTAACCAGCTTGGTATAGTGTGAAAACTTCAGTGCGTTGTCTACCAATTGATGCAGAACAATGATGATTTGCTCGACATGAACCCGTAATTTTACGTTTGATGAATTGTGATCAAAGCACAGCAAATTTGCATACTGACTAAACTTTGTTTTCAAATTGTCGATCAAATCCTCAGCTAAAACGTTGAATTCAATTTCTGGCAGAATGGCGTTCCCCATGGTTCCGTCAATCGCATCAACGTTTAACACCTGCTGAACCATGTATTCCAAATATTCTATCGATTCGTTGATTCGGCCGAAAATCTTCTCTCGCTTTTCAGGGGACATTCTTTCTTGGTACCGATTGAGCAGATCAACTGAAACTTTGATTGAAGTTAAGGGGGTTCGGAATTCATGAGAAACGGTTGTCACAATTTGAGATTTAAGCCGATTAAGATCAGATTCAGACTGGTAGGCACGCGCTAACTTATCGTTGATTTCAGAAAGATCAGCCGTAGCCTCCTGAACTTTTTTATCGAGTTCAACCGTTTTTAATCTGCGAATCTCTTCATTTTTAGCGGCCGCCTCTTTGCGCAGTGTTTGATCAATCTCTCTCAACTTCTCCGTTGTCTCATTACTAAACACCTGCTCCTTTATCTCATGATACCTTTCAAACGCGTTTAGAGCCTTTTTAAATTTCCCCTTTTGCTTGTATATCTGAGCGTATAACTCATGACATTGAAACTGGTGAGGCAAAAAATCTTTTTGTTCAGCTATCTGGAAGGCAGCGTCTAACTTTTCAAGCGCCGTATCCAATTCACCTAGTTTAATGTATACATCTCCCATCTCCAGCAGCACCTCAAGAACTTGAACCTCGCTCTTAATCGCTACCGTAATATCATATTTTTGCTTGAGATATGACATTGCAGTTGTGTAGTCACCCTGAGAAGAATATGCCTTAGCAACAGCTCTTAAGGCCCAAGCTTCAACATATTTATTGTTAAGTTTGTGCGCATAGTTTAAGCCTCTAAGACCTCTCTCCAATCCAATTTGTAATTCTCCCAGAGACACATAACAAATAGCACTATTAATAAGCTGTACGGCTATTCCATTCTCATTATTTTGTTTCTGCTGAATAGACAAACTACTATCATAGTATTCGGCCGCAACTTCTAGCTGGCCATTTCTTGAGTAGACATGTCCCAGATAACTCATGGCCGTTGCACATTCATCTTTAGCCCCTGCCTGTTGTGCATACTTAAGCTGCTTTTGATGAGAATCGATAGAGTCTGAATATAGCCCCCAGTACATCTTAACCCGCCCCAAGTATCCGTGCGCCCTCGCTTTACCCAGATCGTAATCGTACTCATCAGCAAGTTCTAGAGTTTCAGTTGCTAACCGATAAGCTTCAACATAGTCTGAAAAAAAGAGATTAAACCATGTTAAATTGTTTGTGCTATCAACAAACCCGTGGACATAAAAGTACTGCTTAGGTAGTGAAGCATTAATATCAAGAGCCTCTTTGCTCCGCTTGACGCCTGTGTCTTGGTCTTGATAGCGGCGATCAAAGCTCAAACGATTCAGGTTGTCGATTTGTTGGTAAATTGCCTGAATTTGTCCGTCCATATGGTTCAAGGTGAATAGGAAATTAGGTACGAGCTACTTTGGTAATTATGTTGCAAACAAAAAGTGCGCTAGCGTAAAAGAGATGCTGCAATCACTTTTTTGAAATAGAGACAGGTCTTGCAAAGGCTAATGATGATCAATTTTTCAAACATCTGCTTTGCGCCCGCTTAAGCTCTATTAGGTCGCTAGCGCACTTATTCAGTTTTCAACTTTTGCTTCTAGATTATTTTGACCGATCGATCACCATATCAATTAAATCATTCAGCGCAGTTTTACCTTCTGACTCAGGCAAGACTTCAAGTGCTTTGCGAGCACGATCACCCATTTCAACAGCCTGCAACTTGGCTAACTCGAGTGCACCAGAGTCACGCATCCTGTCCATCATCCGTTTTACGGGATCGTCATCAGGTAAGGCTGGAGCTACAGCAGCACCACCATTAGAGTAGCTACCATTTCCGTTTCCGTTTGCAGCCTCTGCCACAACGACACCACGCCCTTGGGCAACATCTAGCCCGACCGGTTTGCCCATTTCCTCAGCGTTACCAATTACGTCCAAAATATCATCAACCAACTGGAATGCCATGCCCAAGTTGTAGCCATATTCGCGCAGTGCTTCAATGGTGGTCTCGTCAGCACCAGCCTTGGCTGCACCCATGATGGTTGATACTTCGAACAGACTGGCCGTTTTACGAGCAATAATTTGCTTGTAAATTTCCCGGTCAATCTCACCTGTTTTGGCCACATGCGCCTGAAGGGTTTCACCCTCCACAAGTTTCACTGTGGCAGCCGACATCATTTCATTGTACGGGTTGCCGTACGGTGCCATCAGCTCATAAACCTTGGTGAACAAGTAGTCGCCCACAAGAAGGGCAAAAGTGCGACCCCACTTTTTGTGCACGGCCACTTTGCCACGGCGGAAATCACTGTGATCGTTGATGTCATCATGCACGAGTGTGGCGGTATGCACCATTTCTACGGCCGATGCAAGATCATAAACCTCTGCCAAATCTTTGCCACCGCACGCTAGGAACGAGAGCAGCACAAGTCGCGGGCGCACCCTTTTACCTCCAGATGTAATGATATGTACACTGGCATCATGGAGCGTTTCAACGTCTGTGTAGACAATATTCTCTAAAGTTTTTTCGACGGCTTCCATACCGTCGCCTATTAAATAATCAAACATGACTCGCCGTCCTCAAATATCGGTTTTTAACCAGCACTCTTTACTTTTCAAGAGTACTAATTCATAAAATTTTGCTTAGAAAGCACTTTTCTCTTACAGGATTCTAACCTGTTTTACATCAAAAGCTAGAAAGTTCATAACGTTCAAAAAATTTTGAACGTTATGTGCAGTATAAAAGTAGCCTAATTTTGGGTCAAGCATTTTCATCAAAACAATGACTTTCGTCACAAGTAGACTCAGCTTTGCCATGGCTATATATCAACAGACTTCTTGAGTTTTGTTTCCATACTTCAATCTGTACCTTAATCAACTTAGGCAAAGCACCCGCCCAACTGATCTAGGCAAAGAACCAGTCCACCATCATCGCTTACAAATGCAAGAGTACGCATTGACACCCTCTAGCATAATCAAACCAAGTTTTCAGCAGACCTTTCGGGTACAAATTCTGCCACAAAATCTACTTTGCACGGATCGCAATAAACGGTTATTTTCCTGAGCATATTTTTGGCCGGATGCTTGGCTAACCGACAACAAACTAACCCGATGACTGAAACCAAACCAATCACTACTCGTTTTAAACTCCTCTACGGTATGGGAGACCTATCGCTCAGTGCGCCCCTAACCATTGTAGCCTTCTTCCAACTCATCTTTCTGACAGACGTGGCAGGACTCCCACCCGGCCAAGCGGGCACGGCCGTACTGTTAGGCAAAGTCTGGGACGCCTTTAACGATCCCGTGATCGGATTTGTGTCCGACAAACTTGACACTCGTTGGGGGCGCAGACGCGGTTTGCTCTTGTTTGGTGCCATCCCCTTCGGTATCTCCTTCATTTTTCAGTTTATCGTTCCCAATCTAGGCACCGACTTTGCTAAGGTTGTCTACTACACTTTAGCCATCATCCTGTTTGATACGGTGTACACCATCGTCAACGTAGCGTTTAACGCCCTGACACCGGCTATCACCCCCGATTACGATCAGCAGAGCTCAATTAACGGTTTCCGCATGGGATTCTCCATTGCAGGTAGTTTGGTAGGGATCATTATCGCCACGATCATCGCGCTGTTCATTACCGATCTGCGCACCCAATATTTTGTGCTGAGCCTTATCATGGCCCTTGTCGCCATCGTCCCCATTTTAATCGCCTTCCGTGTCACAGAAGAATACGACCGGCCGGGCTCAAAAGATGATTCTGACGAAGAATTCTCATTCATCGAGATGATTACCACCACATTGGGCAACCGCCCTTTCCGGCTGCTCATGGGTCTGTACCTGTTTAGCTGGACCACGGCCAGCCTGATCGCCAGCGTACTCGTCTTTTTTGCCAACTACTACATGGAAGTGCCAGATCAGGCTAACTTCTTCGTGTTGGCCAGCCAGCTATCAGCCATCTTGTTTATCCCGTTTTGGGTGTGGGTTTCTCGCAAGTACGACAAGCGCAAAGCCTTCATTTGGGGAAGTCTGTCGTGGATTGTGATTCTGTTTGGCCTGATGTCCGTTACTCCAGAGATGATTGCCATCACCTATGTTTTGGCAGCCTTAGGCGGCGCAGGGGTATCTACAGCTTATCTTCTCCCTTGGTCGATGATACCTGATGTGGTCGAGCTGGATGAGCTGAATACCGGCTTGCGCCGTGAAGCTGCTTTTTATGCATTTGCCGCCTTCTTCCAAAAATTAGGGACCGGGCTAGCCATTTGGGCATTTGGGCAGGCGCTGGCTTTACGCGGCTACATCAGCCCAGAAGCTGGCAGCGGCATTTTGCCAGTTCAGCCAGAATCGGCCGTACAGGCCATCCGTCTCTCTATTGGATTGGTTCCGGCGGTGCTTCTTGTCTGTGCGGTAGCTTGTGCCTACTTCTACCCGATCACCCGACCCTTTTACGAAGACATGCAGGCAAAGTTAAAGGTTGCTCGGGAAGCCAAAGCGGCCGCGGCCGATTAAGAATTGACGATAGTAGATTTTAGATTTACGATTCTGCCCCTATGTAAAAATTTATCGATTCGAGGTCGTCAATGTCCAAGAATTCCCACTTTTCTGTCATCATTATCGGCGGAGGGATCGTCGGTACCAGCATCGCCTATCATCTTGCGCAGTACGGCCTGCGGGATATTTTGGTTATCGACAAAGGTAACTTGCCCCACAACGATGGTTCAACCTCCCACGCTCCCGGGGTGTTGGGGCTGTCAACTGGTTCACCCACGCTGACCAGTTGGGCCACCTATTCGGCCGATCTCTACACCAAAATGAACTACTTCCAGCGGGTAGGCGGGCTAGACATCGCGTTAACCGCCGCAACAGAGCAAGAGCTACGACGCAGACACGGCATCGCCCAAGCCAGAGGGCTGCCGGTACGCTACATCACACCTCAAGAGGCTCAAGAACTTTTTCCACACATCAATACAGATGATGCCAATGCCCTCCTCTTTCATCCGCAGGATGGCATTACGCACGGCCCAACAATCTGCAAGAATTTGGCTAAATCGTGCGCAGACGCAGTCGAACTAAGACCGAATTCACCTGTCGCAAAATTATTGGTAGATGGCAACCGCATCACCGGTGTAGAAACGGATGCGGGTGAAACGCTCTCGGCCGATCGTGTGGTGTTGGCCACTAACATCTGGGGCTCGATTTTAGCTGACCAAGTTGGCGTCACCATACCGATGCTGGCGGCCGAACATCAGTATGTCATAACGGACCCGCTACCGGAGTTGGCTCAAGAAACGGCCGACGTACGTATGCCAAATTTACGCTATTTCGACTACGGCATTTACGTGCGCCAGCATCAGCAAGCATACGGATTTGGCAGCTACTACCATCAATCAACAATGGTAAAAGCAACTGACTTGGGCAAAACAGCCATCCACCCCTTTACCCCGGCCGATTTTGAACCGGCGTGGGAGCTGATGCAGGGGCAGCTGCCAGCTTGCAAAGGGGCTGAATTTGAGAGGGCGTTTAACGGGATGTTTGGCTTTACGGTGGATGACAGGCCGATCTTGGGGGAAACACCTGACGTCCGTGGCTTGTGGTTTGCGTTAGGGACTTGGGTCACCCATGCGGGCGGTGTCGGCCGGACGTTGGCTGAGTGGATCATCAATGGCACACCAGATTATGACATCCATGACTTCCACATCAACAGGTTTCATGCCCATCAAAAAGCCAATGACTACATTCTGAAACGGAGCGGCACTCACTACCAACAGCATCTGCAAATTGTGCATCCCAAAGAGGCGTGGGGAGAGCCGCGCAACATGCGGCACTCACCGTACCATGACAGAATGGTTGAACACGGTGCGGTGTTTGATGAATTTGCGGGATGGGAGATGGCGCAGTGGTATGAGGGGAATCGGCCGCTGGTTGAAATATACACTGACAAAATTTTGCAGCGCGACGAGTGGGGCAGCCGCCATTGGTCACCTATTTGCGCGGCCGAACATTTGGCTACGCGCGAAAACGCAGGGCTGTTTAATATCAACGGCTTGACTCGCCTTGCAGTAAACGGTGCTGGTGCCACCGCCTTTTTGGATCGCATGTGCGCCAATCGGATCGATAAGCCGGTTGGGAGCATTGTGTACACGACACTGCTCAACGCAAACGGCAAGATTGTGGCCGACCTGATTGTAGTGCGGCGCGACGAACAAAATTATTTACTGATTACCAGCACGCTCCACGGCCAGCATGATTTGGCTTGGCTCAGGCTCCATCAACGGCCCGAGGATCATGTCAGCATTACTGATGCATCCGCTTACTGGAGCGGTTTAGCGGTTTGGGGACCAAAATCATCTGACATTTTGCAATCTGTCACGGATACCGATTTAGATTCGATTTCTTATTATCAGTCTCAAGAAATTGTGATTGGTGAGATTAAGGCGTTGGCATTAAATATGTCTTTTGTTGGTGAGCAGGGATTTGAGCTTCACGTGGAGCAGGAAGATGGCTTGGCTCTATGGGACACGCTTTGGGAAGCTGGGAAAGATCACGGTCTGGTGCCGTGTGGTAGCGTGTCGCTTGATTCGCTGAGCAAAGAAAAAGGGTATCTGATTTACGGCCATGACATCAACGGCAGTCACACGCCGTATGAAGCTGGCATGGGTTGGGCGGTTAAGAAGAAGAATCGGAACTTCTTGGGCCGTGATGCACTCATCCAACAAAAGCAGAACGGCATTAGCAAAAAACGATGTACGCTGGTGTTTGATTCGGCCGACGGGTTTGCCCTTGGTGGCGAGCCAGTATTGAAAGATGGTGTGTGTATTGGCTACGTGACGAGCGCAAATAGCGGCTACTCCATCGGCCGACACATCGCGTATGCATACCTGCCGGTTGAACACGCGGCCAAAGACACCCCAGTTGAAATTGAATATCTTGGCAAACTCTTTTCAGCCAAAGTCGCCAAAGATCCCCTGTACAAGTAAGAAAATCAGCGTTCCTCCCACCGAGCTGGTTCGGGCATCTGCGTCCCTAAAAATTATAAGGACGCGGATAGGGGGGAACGCCGATAAAAATAATGAGTCGTCGCGCAAGAAACAAAAACAAAACAAATCGCAAACGGTCATCGTTTCACGCTATTCCATGGAAGCAGTTGACCAATCCGTATGCGCCACTGGAAATTTGCACGGCCGAACAAGTGGACCAAATCCATACCGCCACGCTCGACATTCTCGAAAATATCGGCATCGACTTCTTTGATGCTGAGGCACTCGCTATCCTTGAAAAAGCAGGTGCCAAGGTCGATCACAAAGCCCAACACGTTTGGCTTGATCGCGGCTTAGTCATGGAACATCTGGCCCACGTGCCGGAAAAATTTACCCTGCAGGCACGTAATCCCGCTAGAAACATGATTATTGGGGGCAACCACATCAACTTTTTGCCCGGCGGCGGCTTTGCCTTTGTTAGCGATCTAGATCGAGGCAAACGAAACGGCACGCGGGGAGATTTTGCCAACCTGCTCAAGCTCGTTCAGATGTGCAACGTCATGCATGGGACAGGGGTGGCGCTGATTGAGATGATGGACATTCCGGTGAGCGTGCGCCATTTGCACCGACTGTTGCTCAACTTCACCCTCAGCGACAAGCCAACCACCGGCGCGGCGCACGACCGCATTATCCCACAAGATGTGTTGAACATGGCCCGAATTGTGTTCGGCAATGAAAAGCTTGATGCATCGGCCGATCTCGTCAATCCAGCCACACCCGTGATCATCGGGATTGTGAACGTCAACAGCCCGCTGCGCTACGACGAGCGAATGCTGGGCGGGTTGATCAGCTACGCCCGGGCCGGGCAGGCATTGATCA
>JBCCSO010000109.1:0-10978 GCA_039199965.1 Chloroflexota bacterium
AGCGGCCGCGTAAGGAGCCGCATCTTCAATGGGGACTTCACCAAAGCCGATTTGTTTACGCCCTTTGCCAATCAAATCAGTGATTTCGGTCATCTCAATGCGCAAGCGGTGCTGAGACAAACTTTTGAGCCCTTTGAATTTTGTGTTGGGATCAGTCAGCCACTCGCCAATCATCGTGTCAAATGTGATGGGGGAAACAGTCAATCCAACCCGGTCTAAAATGCGGAAGTCAAACTTTGCGTTGTGGGCCACCTTGCCGATATTCGGATCGGTCATAATCGGCCGAATTGCGTCCAAAACATCGTGCAATGGGAGCTGTCCATCGGCCAACTGTTTGGTTTCTGTAAAAAGACCCATCTGGCCTTCTGTCGCTTGTCCCCCTGTGGTGTGGCCGACGGGAATGTAATAACCGGTTGGAATGTGACCGGCCATGGCGATGCCCACGATGTCGGCCGTTTGCTTGTCTAATCCGGTGGTTTCGAGGTCAAAGGCGATGATGTCGGCCGTGCTTAAGGCGTTTACCATGGCGGCTAGATCTTCAGCCGTGCGTACCAAAACGGTTTCTGTTGGTTCAGGCCCTTTTTGTTTAGGGATAATGGGTGCATCACCGTCACCGCTGTACCCGGTCGCTTCCATCAGCCGATTGCTCAAACTGCGGAACTCAAGCTCATGGAACATATCTAGGACCGGCTGCACATCAAAGTCAACGTTGGCGCAGGCTTCCAGATCAAACTCAACTGGGGCATCAGTAATAATTTTTGCTAGCGTTTGGCTCATGTAGGCATTGTCTTTATCCGCCACGAGTTTGTTGGCAAAACGGGCTTTGATGTCTGTCACGTTTTCATAGATGGCGTCGAGCGTGTCGTACTCACCCAGCAGATTGACCGTTGTCTTTTCACCAACACCTTTTACACCGGGAATATTGTCACTGGCATCACCGACCAAGGCTTTGTAGTCAACCACTTGATCCGGCCGGACACCCAGTTTATCGACCACTTTTTGAACGCTGTTATAAATCTGCTTGCCCGACCATTTTGAGGCGGGCAATTCGATGGTGGTATTTTCATCAACCAACTGCAGCAAGTCGCGGTCACCGGTTAGAATATGAACCGGTACGCCTAACGGTTTGGCTAAAGCGGCCACAGTTCCCAGCACGTCGTCCGCTTCATAATTGTCCAAAGTCAAAATCGGGATATTGAGCGCCTGCACCACTTTTTTGATGCGCTCAATTTGCGTCCGCAACTCATCCGGCATTTTTTCACGAGTTCCTTTGTAATCAGGGAACATCTCATCCCGAAAAGTTTTTCCCACATCGAAGCTAACAGCAAAATAGGCAGGCGGTTCTTCAGCAAAAATCACGTCGAAAATTTGCCTTGTAAAGCCAAAGGTGGCGTTGGTGGGCTCACCGGATTTTGTGGTGAATTGCTCAATAGGCAGGCCGAAAAAAACGCGGTAGGCCAGTGCGTGGCCGTCGATTAAAAAGAGTTTGTGCTGGAATTTGGACATGGGCAGATTTTAGCACAAATGTCTTAATTGAGCTTCTCTGCAAGTTCGTAGATGTTTGTAAAAGAGACTTAAATTTTGAGTTTTTAAATCAGTTGAGATACTCTCAAGGTAAGGTAAGAAATTAACCCGATGCCTCTGGGAACCTTGCAGGAGAGATTGGGAAAAATGGAAGAGCAAATACAAAAATATCAAAAAAGATTTTTAAGCCTCGCTAAGAAAAAGAGTTCCAAAAAGCCGCTGAGTGAAGAAGTGCAGCGGGCCTTTATAGCTACCCCAAGACATGCATATGTCCCTTACTATTACACGTGGGAAGACAAGACTCGCCATGAAGTGACGGCCGATAATTTAGATGAGCATCTTGCAAAGCTGTACGAGGACCGGCCGGTCATTTTAAAAATTGAGGACAATAAGGTGCCTTCAACCGTTTCCCAGCCGTCGTTTGTATTGCAGATGCTCGATATGCTGCAGATTGAACCCGGCCACAAAATACTTGAGTTAGGGGCTGGTAGCGGCTGGAACGCTGCTTTAATGGGGAGTCTTGTGGGAGCCGCCGGGTCTGTCTACAGTCTTGAGATCATCCCAGAAATTGCGCAGATGGCTCGGGAGTCGGTGCACAAGCAGGGGCTAGAAAATGTCCACATTATTGAGGGTGATGCGGGTGAAGGATATGCGGCCGGGGCTCCGTATGATCGGGCTACGTTTACGGCCGGAGCGTTTGACCTGCCTTGCCATTTTTATGATCAAATCAAGGAAGACGGTATTTTGCTGATCATCATCAAAAATGAAGGAGGTGGGGATATGCTGTTTCTGATGCGGAAAAGAGAAGATCATTTTGAGTCTTTTGACTCAATGCCGTGCGGCTTTGTACCGATGACGGGCAAATATGAAATGGCTGACCTCAAGCCAATCAGGTTAAGCGACTTGGAAAATTGGAATGAGCTCAAAAATCATGAAGTTAGTCGTCGGCCGTTTTGGTGGGGCGGCAAAGGGGAGATTGGTTTTCAGTGGCGCACAACGGGCATACGCTCATTTTTGAGCATTGTGGAGCCAATGTTCCAAGCATTCAGACCCGATTCGGCCGGTGATTTGCTTACTCAAGGGCAATTCTTTGGTTTGCGGGATGAAGAGGGGCAGTCTTTGGTAATTGCCAAAGATGATGCATTGATCACCTATGGGAACAGAGCGGCTGGAGCGCGCATGGAAGAACACATTCAAAATTGGGTTGCGTTAGGTATGCCAAGTTCCGCGAGTTTTGACTTGTCGATCTACCCGATGGGTACAAATGTGGTTGCTCAGAAAAACCAATGGGTTGTTCAAAGAGCCGAATCACAATTCTTGTGGACCCTTACCGTATCACCCAATTAGCCTACAAATCTTGGGAGATCACCTACTTTTTCTTTATTCAAATATAAGTCTACTGGCCAGACACAAAATTTGTTTGAAGCCAATTGGATGAATCCAGCGGCTACAAACAACACAGTATCTGCGCGTTCAATAAGGCCATCGGCTGTCATTTTTAGCCGCGATCTTTAGATCGTCGGCAATTTGTGGTGGATAGCTAAATATAAGTTAAAGCTTACAAATTTTATCGTTTTTCGATATGCCTTGACTTTTAAACGATAAATAATTATTATTTTGCAGTAAATATTTACCGTTTATCAATAAAAACTTATTGTTTGTGAATAAAGGAGACATGATGAAAAATATTTCTCTTGCAAAGGTTCTGTATTTTCTGTTTGGGGCGGGAACGGGGCTGACTCTTGTGTCATTGGTTCTCATTGTTGTGTTCAACTTGGCATTTATCTTTGGCCTGGCCCCAGCTGTTGAATCGGTTTTACCGGTCGGGATTAATAACACTAGATCATGGCCTGTATATATAGAAATCGATCCCGAAGTTTATAGCTTGCAAAGCGAAATATTTGGTGAAGGTGAAATTCAGACGGCACAGGCCACAGTTACGTTTGAAACCCCTGGTCAGCCTCCCATTGGACTCTCGGTTGTCATTTTAGTTCTGGGTCTGATGCTGGGTTTAGCAACCTTTATCATATTGCTCAACCTAAGCCTAATTTTTAGATCCATCACGGAAGGAGAGACCCCATTTATCTCGGATAATATCGGCCGTATCCGCTGGATAGCTGGCCTTGTTATTTTTTATACCATTGTGCAAGAGGTGGGCGAAGCATTTATCGGTGATAGAATTTTTGGGCTGGCTCAAAATGAAGGGATTGATATTGTTTACAGGCTTGAATTTGGCACTGGTATGATTCTGGCCGGGCTAATTATTTTTGCCTTGGCCGAAGTTTTTCGATACGGTGTTGAACTCCAAACAGAAGCAGACTTAACGGTGTAGGGGGCTTATGTCGATTGAAATTCATTTAGACCGATTGCTAGTAGAACGAAAAATGAGTCTGACTGAACTGGCAGATAAAGTGGGTATTACGATTGCGAACCTGTCGAATCTGAAGACTGGTAAGGCGAAGGCGATCCGCTTTACAACGCTTGAAGCGATCTGTGAGGCGTTAGACTGCCAGCCGGGTGACCTTATTTCTTACAAGCGGCCGATGGCTCCTTAATGGCTGAACTTTAAACATGGGGCAATCATTGCAAGGTCAGCTAGTAAGGGTCAGGATCTAAGTTGAGACAGTCATTAAAATTCCGATCCCAAGGAATGCAGACCGCTAAAAAGACGCTATTCGGCCGGTTCAAGCGTAATCACTGGGAAAGGGGTGACAAAATTGCTGGGGTCAATAACGTCGATAGGCAACTCAGATTCAGGTATGGTTTGCATGATGAAAAATGGGCAAAAAGATGATTCGATTGATCCAAGGTTTTCAAATCCTTCTAGCTTAAATTTGAAGTAGTTTGAAAACGGAGATGGGTCGAAGTTTTCTGCAAAAGCCTGCACCCGCCAGCAGAAGTCCGAGCAGCCGTTGGGTAGAAACTCTATTGAAGTTTTTTCCGTTATAAAGCTCATAGACTTGTCAATCTGCCATCGCTCTTCACCATCCCACCGGAGCCCATCTACAGAATAAAGTTCAGCGTTTGGGACCGCCTGCCAACTGAGCGTAACTGGTATTTCATAGCCACAATCATCAGAATAGCCTATTGTGCCATCTTTAGGTGAGATCAAAACCGGTGCTTGTAAAAACGATGGTGTTGGTGTGAATGTGGGTGTTGGCGTAAAGGTGGGTGTTGGTTCAGGTAAGAGCGGTTCCGTTTCTTTTACGCCAGTATCTGTATTAATTGCGTAGGTGAAGCCTTCGTTTCCCCATACCCAGCATTCTCTGGGTACAGCTGTGGTTCTTAAATTGGTTTGATCACAACGAATTTTCCACCAGCGGTTGGTCGGCCGGGGTTCATAGTAACCCAAAATTTCTGCAAAGCTTCCTTTAGGCAACTGACCCACGACGCCGTATCTGGGTGTGGGGCCTGTCCGCACATTCATTCCTGTAAGCCCCACAAGATATGCTGATTGGTTTAATTCATCCAGCTCTTCAAACGAGGTATCCATTTGCTCCGTCCAGTCGAGTGGGTCGTCGCTAGCAGCATCGTCTGGCTGGATAATGTTACCCTCATCATCTAGCAGAAACATATTGCCGCCGGGCAATCGCTGACCATTGACCCGCACGCTCCCTTGGATATTGCCGATTATCGTTCTAGGCTCCTGCAATCCGTCTTCTCCATCATCCTGTGAACCACTGTAGTCGATATCTGTGTTTAGGTCGATGAAAAACTGCGTTCCTAGAATTTCTATCTTTGCCCCATTGACCAACTCAAACTGTAAAACCTGATCACCGCCTTCAAATTCACCCACCAGTGACCCTCTGTTAAACAGAAACAGAATAGCACCACCCACGCCACCAGCATCTACAAGCTGAATCTGTGAGCCGTTTTCTACGTGCAACTTCCCCCCAAAAAAGCTAAAGATCGCTTTGCCATCATTGATTTCAACTTGGTCGTTTTCATTCAAAAAGCGTGGCTGGTTCCGTATGAGTGGCTGTTGCACATCATTCTGGGTGATTTGTACTGTGTCGCGATCAGACTCTACGCAGCCAAATTCTTCAAGCGCCACATTGTTGGGATCACAAGTTGGTGTGGGCAAAATGGGTGGTTCCGTGGCTGTGGGGGATGGGGTGAACGTTGGCGTATTGGTTCCCGTGTTTTCAGGCGGCGTTGGGGTGTTTGACAGTCGTGTTCTGGTAGGAGGTAGTTGCACAACGGCCGACGGTTCTGGTGTGATATCACCCCCGAGATTAATTGAGACAACCCCGGTCATTGCCAATATTGCCAGTACAGCAATTAGGGCGATAATGCCCGCAATCGCACCAATGATCAGGGTTCTTGAGTTGCCTGAAGGGGTATTTTTTTGGCTCATTTGTCATCCTCTCGTAGTTTAAAAATCTGCGCCAAATCGTGCGGCCAAATGGCATAATAAAACGAGAGCGAGCCGCCAAAAATTATCCAACTAATCACCGCGTTATTGACCGGTGCAAACTCATTGCCTTGGGTTGGGTTAGCTAATGATGTTACAGGAAAACCCAGAAAATAATCGAGCCAGAAAGAGATACTGACGCAGAGGATTACGGTGATCAAGACACGAGAAAATCGATCATTTACCGACCTGAGCCACCAAGGAAGCACCAAACAAAACCCAAATGCGGCACCTACAATAAAGCCTAAAATTGCCTCCCTAAGATCACGGCTTCTTGTAAGAGGAATGAGCATAAACGAGATGCCGAAAAGAGCCATATTTAACAGTAAAAATTGAACATTAAATTTTTCTCTGTAAATTGTGGACCCAAAATAGCTAATGACAAATCCATATGCTGCGCCGGGAATGGCTCCGAATGACAAATATAATAGGATAATCAAAACTAGTAAGCTGCGACTCCCTTGTCCGAGACTGTTTCCCCAATCAGACAAAATCATTGACAGGGCAAGAAATGAAAGTGCGCCTGTGCCAGCAAAATAAAAAATTTGGATGTAGCTAAATTGGTTGCGAATTTTTGCCAGCATTGGGGTGATGTCACCGATCTCTCCAGTTGAATAGTTGTTGACGATATTTTGCACAATCTTGTTGCCCGCTACTTGGTCTTTAGCAATCACATCCCCTTGGTTTTGAACGCCACCCGACTGAACATTATTGATGTTGTTGATGATGGTTTGTGGCAATTCAATGCTGTCTGCAATGTCATCCCATTTGAAATCTTGGATTTGATCATGCGTGGGCCAAGCTGCCTCCGGCCGGTCGATCGTCAGATACTGGTGCAATTTATCAAGCTTGCCCATTTTGTATGCAACTATCAAGAGCGCATTGACTTTGCTGCTTAAGCGATCTCCCGGAAGGTCATCGTAGTTAAAGCTCAAGTCGAAGCAGATATTTTTGAGTTCTTCCAGATCAAAGTTTTGGATGATGGTTTGGCGGAGTTGACGCGGAAGGCTCATGTGAATTGTTCCTCTGATAATTCAAACATTATGTTTACTACGCTTACTTTTGTAGATTATATAAAAAAGGGGAAGATTGGGAAGCTAAATGGGATGATCGGCCGAATTGCGACAAGAATGCTACAGATTTACAAGATTCATTGAGAAAAAAAGAGATGCTTACGTGAGCTAAGTTTACTGGCTAGAAACCGCGCTCGTCGTAGAATTAGATCGAATAAGCACTTATCAATTATGTGTTGGGCTTATATAGGACAATATGAAAATCACTCGATTTGCTCTTTTTTTTGGCCTACTGCTCTTTCTGTTTCCCTCTTTTGACCAACTTTCTATATCAGCCATTAGCCAAGAATCGGTTGTTTGGCACGATGTGTCGGCTCAGCAAGGTCAGCTTACCCGGTCGGCCGATCGTCTCATGCCGACCTCATACCGTCTTGTTCAAACAAATTTCGATGTTTTGAGTGGACAGCTTACAAGTCTGACAAGAGCCCCAAAACAGCACCTTACTCTTGAGCTCCCGCTCCCAAACGGGAAGATGGCAGAATTTACCCTACAGTCAGCCCCAATCATGGAGCCGCGCTTAGCGGCCAAATATTTTGAACTACAAACATTTACAGCCAAAGGGATAACTGACCCAACCGCTACCGGCCGCATTGACATCACGCCTTACGGCTTTCACGCTTACGTGCAATCGGCCGAGGGTGAGATCTATATCGATCCTTTTCATCAGGCAGATTTGTCTCTATACATCTCATACTTCAAGAATCATGCCCAGCGGCTGCCAAAACAGTATGTTGAGTCCGCGCCCGTCGGCCGCTTGGCTGACATTGCCCGGCAGAACAGCGGCCGGGTTGGCAATGCTACCAACATCGATTTGGGTAATGTGAAACGGACCTATCAAATGGCTGTAACCGCGTCTGGGGAGTTTATAGATGTTCAGTGCAGCCAAATTGGCGCGGTATGTACCAACGATGAAGATTCAGTCCAAGCTGCTCTTGCGTCTATCGTGACCGGCATGAACCGTGTTAATCAGATCTACGAACGCGAGTTATCGATTAGCTTTGTTTTGGTTGATGGGACAGACAACCTGCTTTTTCCAAATGCGGCGGTCGATCCATTTACCAACGTGTCCGATGTGTTTGCGCTGCTAGATGAAGGTGCGGGTGCGATTGAAGGAGAGCTTTCAATTGGTAGTTATGACATTGGCCATGTCTTTGGGGCCGGAGAAGATGCGGGCGGGGGAATTGGTTTTCCGTTTTCCTGTGAAACCAGTTTTCACTCAAATAAAGTGACTGGGGCAACGGCAATAGATGAGCCAGTGGGCGATCCGTTTTGGGTTGATTACGTAGCTCATGAGGTGGGTCATCAGTTTTTTGCCGGTCATTCGTACAATGCGTCTAACGCAGGCGCTTGCACCACGCGTGACAGCAGCGAGGCCTATGAGCCGGGCAGTGGCACCACGATTATGAGTTACGCGGGTATTTGTGACGATCAAAATCTGCAAAACAACGTCGATGCGATGTTTAATGCAGGCAGCTATAACCAGATCGCTAATTTTGTGACTAACGGCCAGGCTTCGACTTGCGCTGATGAAACTTCGACCGGCAACACACCACCAACAGTTTCGGCCGGACCCAACTACACTATTCCGCGCGACACTCCGTTTACGCTCACTGCATCTGTCACAGACGAAGAGCAAGTTGCTGATGACCTCACCATTTCTTGGGAGCAGTTTTCATTGGGGCGTTCTTGGACGCTGGATTCGATTTTGCCCAACACAGATGAGCTAGATAACGAAAGCCGGCCGATTATGCGTGTGTACCTACCCGCCAACGAGCCAAATAGGACCTTCCCAAGGTTAGAAAATATTCTCGATGGAACCTACAAAAACAGTGGGGAAGACCTCCCCTCCGTTAGCCAAACTCTGACCTTCCGGGCAACTGCGCGTGACAATGCGGCCGGGGCTGGTGGCATTTCAAGTGATGATATGCAGCTGATAGTAGATGATAATTCTGGCCCGTTTAGAGTGCTGTCTCAGCCAGTGAGTGAGAGCTTTGCGGCCGGTGATCCCATCATCTTTCAGTGGGATGTAGCTAGACCTGATCAAGCCCCAGTGTTTTGCAGAAACGTTGATATTATGCTGTCAATAGATGGTGGTCAGACGTTTACCTACATTTTGGAAGGGGGCACATCAAATGATGGCTTCCATGTTGACACCATTCCTATTTCGATTCAGCCGACTGCCGAGGGGCGCGTTCAGATTAGATGCAACAACAATATCTTTTTTGATATGAGCAAAGCTGATCTAACGTTTACCAACTCAAATCCAAATCCGTTTAGCGATTTTGTTTACATCCCGCTTGTTGTCAGGTAGAGATTGTTGGCTCAGGTTGTTTATTGACATTCTTAACTAGGCCATGCTGCGCCTGTTTGCATCGCTGTTGCATTATTCTTCCATTCTTGAGTCATCATGCTCTCGAATTTTTGACAGCAGTGGAAAATCTTCAGGCTCAATTTCTATTTGGGCAAGCGGTTTAACTGGAACGAGGCTAACCTGCTGCTTTATCCTGATGTTGGTCTCGCCAAACGGCATAGGTGGTTGAGCCACAAACGTTTCTGGTGGCAGTAGGTAAACAACCCCTTTCCGCCATGGCTTTTGCTGAAGGAACCCTTGGCTAATTGAAAACAGATAGTACGGGCCACTAATGGGTATATCATTCTCAACAAACTGCACACACGCATTGTTGACTGATATCGGGTAATTTTCGCGATCGATTATGGCAAAAAACATCGGCCAAACCCCGTCTGCGGCCGCGAATACCGCTTTTTGATTCCCAAATTCGCTGATGTCATCCGCTCTTCGCGGCTCGAACTGTTCGATGTTTCGCTTCCCTGAACCATGTAAAACGAGGCCGTGGGTATCCACCAAATAATTGAGGAACTGCCATTTGGGGGCCGCCAAATTGTATTCAATCTTGAAAGTATCTTTTTGATTGACTGCTTTGGTGTAGAGGTTTTTGAAGGCTGTTTGATCTTTTTGGCTTGCTGGTAAGTCTGGCGTTTGTAACCAATACTCAGGTAGTTCTGTCATTCTATTTCCCTTTGCTCTTGTCTTAAAAAGTAAATATGAGCGATTAGGCAAAAGAGTTCTATTTAATCAAGCCCCATCTTGATCGCTTCGGCCACGTGTACCGGAATACCGGGTACTGTTGCAATCTCTTCCATTGTCGCTTCGCGGATGCCATCAAGCGATCCAAAGCGAGTTAACAGCTTTTTGCGGCGAGTAGGCCCTACGCCGGGAATAGAATCTAAGATAGAGGCTGTACCTGCTTTGGCGCGACGTTTGCGGTGGGCCGTATTGGCAAAACGGTGAGCCTCGTCCCGTACACGCTGCACCAAGAACAACCCCTCTGACCGTCTAGGGAGCAGGACCGACTTGAGCTTGCCCGGTACAAAGATTTCCTCTTCTCGCTTAGCCAAGCCCACCACCGGCACGACATGAGCCAAATTAAACGACTTTAGGACGTCGATTGCCATCGTTAACTGTCCTTTACCACCATCCACAATCAGCAGGTCTGGTAAGATGGCGAACGACCCATCGACCTTTTTGCCCACGTTGCGCAGGGCGCTTTGGCTTTTTTCTTCGGCCCCGCTTTTACCATCTAAATATCGCTGGAAACGGCGAGTAAGCACCTCTTTCATCGCGCCGTAGTCGTCGTTGGTGACCGTTTGAATGTTGAAGCGGCGGTAGTCTTTCTTGAGCGGCGCACCTTGCACAAACACCACCATCGACCCCACTGGATAGCTCCCCTGTGTGTGGCTGATGTCGTAGCATTCGATACGGGTAGGTGGCTTGGGCAGGTCAAGCGTTTCCTGAAGCTCTGTCATGGCGTTGACGTGGCGCGAGCGATCGGCCGCCCACTGCTGCCTGAGCGTTGACAGCGTGTCGTTGGCATTGCGCCGTGCCATATCAACAAGGTCCCGTTTTTTGCCTCGCTGTGGGACTTGAATCGTTACCTTTTGCTGCCGC
>JBCCSO010000110.1:0-10888 GCA_039199965.1 Chloroflexota bacterium
ATGGAAAAATCGGCCGATGCGTGGGAGATTCCGGTCATTAAAGCGAGTGCTGCGCAGCAAACTGGGATCACAGCCGTGGTAGATGCCATCCTTGAACATAAACAGCATCTTGAAAATACAGGCCAGATCCTAGAACGCAATCGGCAAAAATACCGAGCAGAAATTGAAAATATTCTGGTCGAGCGGGTGCTGGCGCAATATTTAAAATCAGCGGACAATCCCGCCCTAGATCAACTGCTTGACGACTTGGTTGAGCGCAAAATTGATCCATATTCTGTTGTTGACGAACTTTTGAATCAGAGGGTAGATGCTAGAGATTAGAGGTTAGTTGACCTTCACTAATCTCCAACCTCTACTCTCTAACCTCTATAATTATGTCCATTGAACACTATCAAAACGAACAAATTTCTTGGCTAGAAATGCCATTAACTGAAGTTGAAGACCCCGGCATGCAAAAGCTGTTTTCTAAGGCCAAAGAAAAATTAGGGTTTATTCCGAACGTTTTCTTGGGATACACCATCCGGCCGACCCATTTCACTCACTGGTTTAACCACTTCCGTGAAATCACATCTGGTGAAGGTGAATTGACCCTTGCTGAACGAGAAATGATCTCAGTGGTGGTTTCAAACGAAAATGGTTGCTTGTACTGCTTGGTTTCACATGGGGCTGACCTGCGCGTCAAGCTGGGCGACCCTGTTTTGGGTGATCGCATTACGCTCGATTATCAGCGTGCAGGCTTGGATGAGCCGACTATGGCGATGTTGGACTACGCGGTCAAAATCACGGTGAATCCGGTTGATTGCAGCGAGGGTGACATTGAATATCTGCGGGCGATGGGCTTTTCTGACACAAAAATCTTTGACATTGCAGAAACGGCCGCCATGTACAACTTCACCAACCGGCTGGCCTCCGCCACTGGTATGATGCCAAACGCTGAATACCATGCGATGGGGCGTTAGGTAAGGCCGACTAAAGAAAACATGTACGTTGTTTCCAAAGAAGAGAAAGTCGCAATCCTAAAACGCACGGTTGAGGAATTTCTACCGTTTAACAAATTGCTGAAAGTTAAATATGTATCGGCCGATCCTGTTAAACTTTCTGTCGAAAACCGGCCGGAATTGGTGGGCAATGCGCTTCGTCAAATTCTGCACGGAGGTGTCATCGCCACACTGCTTGATGTGGCTGGTGGCATGGCGATCTTCAATCATGTGCTTGAAACTACAGAATTTGAAAGCCAAGCAGACATCCCGAAAAAATTCGGCCGTTCAGGCACCATCGATTTAAGGGTGGATTACATCCGGCCGGGCAAAGGGCAAGAATTCTTCGCTACCGTTCAAATTATCCGGCAGGGAAACCGCGTATCGGTCACACGCATGGAGCTACATAACGAAGAACAAACATTGATCGCATTGGGCACTGGCACCTATGTGGTCTGATTTTAAAAGGAGTTTTTTATGAGAAAAGCAGCAGACATGATCGCTGCGGCCAATGACATCATCACCGTTGTCACGGCCGAAGACGCAATCGCCATGCACGAAAAAGGTGAAGTTTCGTTCATCGACATCCGTGAAATGCCGGAGCTGGACGCCAACGGTAAAATTCCCGGCGCCCACCGTGTACCACGCGCCATGCTCGAATTTTTCGTTGACCCATCAAGCCCCTTCTACAAAGAGGATATCTTTCCACAAGAAGGGAAGATGTTCTGCTTCTACTGAAGCGGCGGCGGGCGGTCGGCTCTGGCTGCCAAAGCTTTGTGGGACATGGGAATTTCAAACGTTGGCCATATCGTTACCGGCATGAACGGTTGGGTTGAAGCGGGTGGTACGATAGAAGAAGTAAACTCAGAATGAAAAAAGTAGCGGATATGATCGCCGAGGCCAATGAAGTCATTGAGGTGATTTCGGCTGAAGATGCTATCACCATGCGTGATCGTGATGATGTCACTTTTCTAGACATTCGCGATATTCGTGAACTATGGCGTGATGGCAAGATTCCGGGCGCCCAGCATGCGCCACGCGGCATGCTCGAATTCTGGGTTGACCCTCACAGCCCCTATTACAAAGACAGGATGTTCCCAGAGGGGAATAAGTTTGTCTTTTACTGAGCAGGAGGAGGGCGGTCGGCTCTGGCTGCCAAGGCTCTGCAGGATATGGGGGTGCCCAATGTCGCACACATCGGAACCGGTTTTAAAGGCTGGAAAGAAGCTGAAGGTGACATTGAAGAGGTGGTTAAAAAGTAATTGGTAGAGGGTGAGGCATGGTTCCCTCCCCCTCTACCCTTTCTCTCTACTCACATGCAGCAAATTCTAGATTCATTCGCCAAGCACAAATTTATGCACACGTTGGGAGCTACACTGACCCATGTATCGGCCGGAGAGGTTGTCATCGAAATGCCCTTTCGGGACGATTTAGTACAGCAGCACGGCTTTATGCACGCGGGTGCCATCACCACCATTGTTGACACCGCCTGCGGCTATGCGGCTTTGACACAAATGCCAGAAGGGTCAGAAGTGGTCACAGTTGAGTTTAAGGTCAATTTTATGTCCCCAGCCATCGGAGAAAATTTTGTGGCCAAAGCCAGCGTGGTACGGGCCGGAAAAACCCTCACGGTGACTCAAGGGGATGTCTATGCAATCAGCGAAAACGGAGCCAAAGAAAAGCACATAGCCACCATGCAAGCCACGATGTTTTGTGTGGCGGCCGGGTAAGCCATTTCAGACCTAATTTTTAAACAATCTTGTCCATCTTGCGAATCTCGTCTGCAACCCGCTCTGGCTTTTCAAGTGGCACCCAGTGCCCACAATCCTCCAAATAGATCAAATTGCCACCGATTCTTTTCGCGTCCTTTCTGTCAATCAGCGGGTCTTGAGCCCCCCACAAAACGGTAGTTGGGATCTTTTCAACTACCTCTTTAAATGCGCTCTCCCATTTAGAAAAATAGTCAGGTTGAGTCATTTTTTGATAGTGTTTCAACAGACTTCGCTTTGCGACAGGTGTCAGCCCATCATACATGATGTCTATTTGCTCGCGAGTAACTTGAGGGAAGTCTTGGGTAAATGCGATGCGATAAGCGATCCGGTTTAGTATAAGCATAAACAATCTGCCCAAAATGGGTGAGCCCCAAATACGGGCAATCGAGTGCCATTCAAAGCCTGAGTGGAGGACTGTATTCATAACAATGATGCCACGCACTCGATTGGGGTGGCGAGAAGCCCAAGCCATGCCAGCAATCGCTCCAATATCGTGCGTTACCAGAATAAACGGTTCAGAGCCCCCATTATGGTTAAACCACCCATCCAAAAATTTTACCTGAGTATCAATTGAAAAATCGTACCAGTCAGGCGGCTCTGGTGACCAGCCAAAGCCAAGCAGTTCCGGAGCTAGACAGTGGTAATCTTGTTTTAGCAACTCTATCACATGGATCCATTCCCCTTTGTGTGCGGGTGCGCCATGGAGAAAAACAACCTTTGCCCCTTCCCCTTCGTCTATCATCGGCACAGTGACGCCAAAATCGCCAGCTTGATTAATTAAATTTTGTGGATAAGCCAAACTCATGATGCTACCTCCATCAGTTGAGTCATAGATAGGCTCTCAGCCCATAGCCGTTTGTATTGTTCAGCGTCTCTCGATTCAGCGCTGGACGCTTTTGGCTGGCGCTTGTACCAGTATTTTCCTGTGATCCCCTCGACCTCTGGTGAAATGGACAGATATATGGGGGTATCGGCACCGGCCGCTACATTAACCCCTTGAAAACGTTGCAGTGTGCCCAGCACCAAACTCGTGACCCGGCCGACAACACCTTTATTATTTTTCCCAAAGCCAGATTGCACCACACCCGGGTGTAATGCGTTGACTGTGATTTGAGTGCCTTCTAAGCGCTCAGCCAGCTCATAGGTAAACATCACATTCCCTAATTTTGACTGTCGGTACGCACCAAGAGGGGTATAAGAAGATTCACCATGCAAGTCATCAAAATTCATATGCCCGGCCAAATGAACGTCCGACGCAACATTGATGATTCGTGCCGGTTGGCCGTGGGATAAGGCATCTAAGAGTAAATTTGTCACCACAAAGTAGCTTAGGTGATTAAGAGCAAAGGTTTTTTCAAAACCATCTGGTGTAACTTGCCGCTCTGTAAACAGTGCTCCAGCATTGTTTAGCAAAACGTCTAATCGATCGTAGCGATCTAAAAATTGACTGGCTAAGCTCTGCATTCCGGCCAGTGTTGATAAGTCGGCCAATAATCCTTCTATTTTTAGATTACTCGAACTCGCCTTTACCTCATCAACCGTTTGCTCCAGCTTCTGGTGATTACGGCCGGCAACAACAACCGTTGCGCCGGTTTTGGCAATCTGTCGAGCTGCCTCTTTTCCGATTCCATTGGTTGCCCCCGTAATCAGAACGATTTTTTCTTTAAATGTATGTTGGTTTGTCATACTGTTACCTCGCAAAGTGATTTGTGTAAAAGTCTCGTGCCGCTTCAAGAAGGGACATACGTAGATCCTGATCAGAAATGGCGCGTGAAATCATGAGGGCACCAGCCATGCCAGAAAATAAAACCAACAAGTTTTTTTGTTTTTCTTTTTCAGTTTGTCCCTCTATTAATGGCATAAAAGCATCCATATAGCCTTTTAATGAATCATCAAACGAGGCTTTAATATTGGCCGACAAGCGGGAAATTTCGGCCGATTGAGCAGCTACCGGACACCCATCTCCTACACCATTACTGTGATCAATATTTAAATAAGCAGCAATCACACCTCCCAGTGTCAATGCACCGTCTGCGCCACTTTGCTCCTGTATATTTGTTTGAACCTCTTCTATGCTAAATTCAAAGGCCTGCTTATACAGATCCTCCTTATTCGAGAAATGTCGATAGAATCCGCCATGAGTTAAAGCCAATTCAGACATCAAAGCCCCAATAGAAACCCCATCAAAGCCATTTTCTCGAAATTTAGTAGAAGCCACCTGCACAATCTTTTCATGTGTTTGTTGTTTGTGTTCTTTGCTGTATCTCATTACACCTCAAAGCTGGGTAAAAATCTTTTAGATGACGACTGTCATCTTATTTAGATCATGTATATCATCTAATATGGTCAATGTCAACACCTTAGTTTGAATAACCCCTTAAATTAATATCAGCTACCAGTCAAAATTTACCTATTTCTACGTATGCCCCCTGCCAAAAGCCTGCGCAAAACTACGTAATTTCTGCATTTTAAGAATCAAACACATAGTATTGCCGTACCGTTAAGTACATTGAAGAACACATCGAGGCATCACACTTTAACATTCACCTAGATGTCTGTAACTCATGGAGGTAAACAATGCAGGTACTCACAGATTTCTGGAGTAGTTACGGAGATACTATATGGAATCTCCTAATGGCAATTTTATTGCTATTGGCAGGTTGGATATTAGCAAGCGTCCTTAGAGGGGTAACTCGCCGACTGATGGCAAGCACCGGCTGGGATGAAAGACTATCAGCCACCATGTCTGGCAATGACGGGGGACCAAACGTCAGCTTACAAAAAATTGTACCTACAGGGGTATTTTGGGTTGTTATGTTATTTGTGCTTGTCGCATTCTTTAACATGCTCAACTTACCGGCCGTCTCTGGACCGTTCCAAAACGTTCTAGACCAAATCTTTGGCTTTATCCCCGGCTTTGCAGGAGCAGCCATCGTTCTTGGTGTTGCGTGGCTCATTGCAACCCTTGTGCGGATGTTCATTGTCAAAGTATTGGGCGAACGCTTAAGCCTAGACCGACGGCTCAGCCGCGCTGGCGCAATCGAAGCTGGTGAGCCATCACTTACTCAAACCATTGGTCAGATCGCATTTTGGCTGATCCTGTTGATGGCACTGCCGATGGCTTTAGGTCGTTTGGGATTAACAGAGCTAATCGCTCCCATCCAAAGCATGTTCAACGATATGTTGGGCTTCGTTCCTAATCTATTAGGTGCGGCCATCATTTTTGTTATTGGCTACTTTGTAGCAAGGATCGTGCGCCAAATCATCAGCAGCTTAGCCGCTTCGGTTGGCGTAGATGGCTGGGCTGAACGGGCTGGTTTGACCGGGACCAAAGTATCTGAGCTGATTGGAACGATCGTATTTGCCGTTATTTTGATTCCGTCAATCATCGCTGCGCTTGATCGCTTGGGTGTGGAAGCTATTTCACAACCGGCCGTTGAAATGTTGGGTATTATTACCGGCATCATTCCCGGTCTTATCGGTGCGATTGCGGTTCTCGTCATCGTCTACTATGTGGGCAAACTAATTTCAAACCTGCTTGTTGATATTCTAGAAGGTGCAGGATTTAACAGCGTTCCAGCCCGCTTAGGCATCAATACTACGTTCGAGCGCAGTCCATCTAGCATTGTGGGCTCGCTTATTTTGGCAGGCTTTATGCTCTTCGCCACCATGGAAGCGGCTGCCATGATCGGCTTCGACTCACTATCAGTGATCGTGTCACAAGTATTGGCGTTTGCGTCTCAAATCTTGGTAGGCATCGTAGTATTGGCCTTAGGCATGTGGGTGGCTAATTTTGTTCACGGCGTGGTTAGTGCTACTAGCAACAAAAACGCAGACATGTTGGCAAATCTGGCCCGGTACGGCATCTTGTTCTTAGTTGGTACGATGGCATTGCGCCAAATGGGCATCGCCAGCCAAACCATTGACTTGGCATTTGGCATAACGCTCGGTGCGATCGGTGTGGGTGCGGCTCTGGCTATCGGTCTAGGCTCACGTGAAACAGCCGGCCGTGAGGTCGCTCGATTTGTGAATCGACTTCGCGGAGAAAACCCAACTGGCAGCCACCTAGACGCAAACACCAGCGTGCGCGCAACCGGTGATTAAAATCATCATCTGACTAAATTTCAACCAGTCTTTTACATACGTAAACGGCTGGTTTTTTTTTACCTGATTCAGGTTAAAATCCCGGCTTAAAATTTTCCGGGGTCAGATTGCACACATACAAAACCACCCCCTTCTGGAGATTCCCATGTCAGTATTTCAATTTGCTATTGTCGAACGGACGCGCAAGTCCCCCTTTTATGATGCCACTGTCGCGGCCGGTGTTCAGGGATTTACCGTTTACAACCACATGCTGCTGCCAACTTGGTATGAAGGGCCCAAAGCAGAGTATTTTCATATTGTTAACAACGTCACCATGTGGGACGTTGCGGCCGAAAGACAGGTTGAAATCACCGGACCAGATGCTCATAAACTAGTCCAACTGATGACCCCACGCAACTTGAGCAAAACTAAGATAGGCCAGTGTAAATACATCCCCATCACAGATCACAACGGTGGGCTATTAAACGATCCTGTTCTACTTAAGCTAGCGGAAAATCACTACTGGGTCTCATTAGCAGACACAGACATTTTGCTCTACGCCCAAGGCATCGCCTTGGGTATGGGATTGGATGTTACGGTAGTTGAACCGGATGTGTCTCCACTTGCTATCCAAGGCCCTAATCATGCTCCCGTCATGGCCGCCCTATTTGGTGACGACATCAATAAAGTTCGATTTTTTCGCTTTGTTGAAACAGAACTAAACGGTATTCCACTTGTGGTTGCCCGCTCTGGCTGGAGCAAGCAAGGTGGGTTTGAGCTGTATCTTCGCGATGGTAGTCGTGGGACCGAATTATGGAATATGGTTGCAGAAGCAGGTGACCCATTTGGAATTAAACCGGCCACGCCCAACTCAATCGAGCGTATCGAAAGCGGTTTGCTTTCCTATGGCAATGACATGACACGCGAAAATAATCCATTTGAAATTGGATTAAACCAATTCTGTGATCTTGAACAAGAAGCTGACTTTTTTGGAAAAGACGCACTCAAGCGCATCAAGGCTGAAGGAGTGAAGCAAATGCTAACCGGCTTGGTTATTGAGGGTGATGAACGGCCGGGCAACTCTTCAAAATGGATGGTCAGTGATGGAAGCAAGCACGCTGGGCACGTTACCTCAGCTACGTGGTCACCCCGCCTAGAAAAAAATATCGCTTTAGCCATGTTGGGATTGGATTTTCAAGAGTTTGGCACCCAGCTAACAGTTCATTCTGATGCAGGTGACTTTGGTGCCACAGTTCACGCAGTCCCGTTCATGTAGATGAAGCAGGAAGACACAATTTTTATAGCTAGACACAAAAAAAGCATGGTGGAAAGTCCACCATGCTTTTTGCTTTTTCAAAAGAACTTTTTCTCTAACCGTTATTGACCATCTGACGCATGTTGGGCTTTTCAACCCCTTTATCTTTTGGAGAGTACTGTGTGAATGTCACGCCAAATTCTTCAGCGTCTTTATCATTGAGAAAAGGAAGAGTAAATCTATAGTCTCCTGTATGCCGATCTTGCCAAATACGGCCGCCGTGTCTTTCAAACACTGCGCTCAATATTGAGAAGCTGGGATCAATGCCTTCAGGTGGCAATTCAGGATCTAAAGTTGGCGGAATGCGCTGATCGTGCATCGCTTCATCTGACACTGAAACTAAAATTTCGTTTCCAACAACCCAGTATGAAATTTCAATAACGCCCCCAGTTTCTACCCGATTAGACATTTCAGTCAAAATCTTTTCGAGAACCGTGGCGATCTGGTCAGGGTCAAACACAGACTTAATTGTGCCAGACGTGTGGGAAACAATTTGCGTTTTGATATTATTCGTTCTCAGGACTTTACTTGACTTATTTGCACACGCAGCCAAAAAATCACTAATGTTAACCTGAGCCATGTGAATCGATGAAGACGTTTCGATATAAGCCAGATTAAGCAGCTTCGAAATCAGGATCAACATACGATCCAAATCGTCCTCAATCTTACCGAAGTAGCGCATTTCTTTGCTTTCTTCTTGTAGCTTAAGCATGCGTTGGAGCAAAGAAACACTCAATTTGATACTGGTCAATGGGTTCTTAAGGTCGTGGGTCATCGTGTGAATCAGCTCATTTTTTAGCTGATTAACTCGATCAAAGTAGGTTTGCTCTTTCCGGCGCAGCTCCTCATTTTCTTTCTTCTGCCTAAATAATTCAATGTGAGCCGCAACACGGGCCGCAACTTCATGGAAGTGAAATGGTTTGGTAACGTAATCGACGCCACCCGCTTGAAACCCACGAAGTTTATCAACTTGCTCGCTGTGGGCACTGAGAAAGATAACCGGAATTTCGTTCAGCTTTGCATCGGCTTTCAGAGTTTGACAAACTTGGTAACCATCCATGCCGGGCATAGCCACGTCCAGCAAAATGAGAGACGGTAAAAGTTTGCGTGTGAGTTCAAGTGCTTCTAATCCGTTTGATGCTGCTTCGACACGATAGCCGCGCCGTTTAAGCATGCGCGCCAACAATCTACGATTGTCAGAAACGTCATCAACGATCAAAATGTCTATGTCTGATTGATTTGGTTGCACGCTAGTTTTTTCTCCGCTGAGCAAAATCTTTTGAAACTATATTCTAACAGTGTCGTAACTGATTTTTACCGAATTGTGACCAATGGACCAGATTATATGAATGTTTTCACGTGCTTTTCTGATTATGGAAACGTGAACAGTAAGATACCGGCCGATTTATGGTTGTAAGAATACATGTTGGCTATAGTTAAGCCAACCACAGGAAGAAATCAGGTTAGTCTATCAGCTTGATCTAACGGAAGAGGTGGTTGGCTAATAAGAGACCATCTTACCTTGAGTCTAATTCAAGCGTCTTATCGATTTTCGCCAAAGACATGCAGTTCAAAATAAATTGGAGGCACATTTTATGAGTCACTTACTTGACGGATTAAACGAATCTCAAGTACAAGCGGTCACCGCACCTGATGGAGCTGTCCTCGTTTTAGCAGGACCAGGCAGTGGAAAAACACGCGTATTGACTCATAGAATCGCATGGCTGGTACAAGAGGCCAACATAGCGCCGTGGCGCATTATGGCGGTCACATTCACCAACAAAGCGGCCAAAGAAATGCGGGAGCGGACTGAAAACATTTTAGGGAGTGATTTGCGCGGGCTGCTCGTGGGGACATTTCACTCAACCTGCGCTCGTATTCTGCGCCGGGAAGTCGGGGACAGCCTGCCCCACTACACGCGTGATTTTGTGATTTTTGACTCTGATGATCAGAAGGCGGCCGTCAAACAGGCGATGGAAGACCTGAATATTGACACCAAGAAATTTAATCCCAACAACATGAAGAATGGGATTAGCAAAGCCAAAAACGCGCTGATCCGGCCGGAGGAATATCAGGCCAACAACTATGTTGGTGAAATGATCGGCCGCATCTATCGTCGCTACCAAGAGGTGCTCATCGCTAACAACGCCATGGACTTTGATGACCTGCTTATGAATACTGTCATTTTGTTTGATGAGGCCCCGGCCGTTGTCGAGCGCTATCAGCAGCAGTATCAGCATGTCCTCATCGATGAGTTCCAAGATACGAACTTGACCCAATACGGCATCATCAGCCGCTTGGTAGGTAAAAACAATCTCTTTGCCGTAGGTGATGCAGACCAGTCGATCTATCGCTGGCGCGGGGCCGATGTGCGCAACATGCAGCGGTTTTACAGCGACTACCCCAACGCCACAGAGATTAAACTTGAGCAGAACTATCGCTCGACCCAAATTATTTTAGATGTGGCCCAAGGGGTGATCCAAAACAACCCGAACCGGATCGAAAAGTCCCTTTTTACGGACCGCAAAGGTGGAGAGAAAGTCAGCCTGCGTGAGTCATACAATGACTTAGAAGAAGCTGGCACAGTCGTGGACACAATCCGCAGCTTGCAGCTTGAGGGCTACAATCCGGGCGACTGTGCGGTGATGTACCGCACCAACGCCCAATCCCGCACGATTGAGGAGGCGTTCATTCGGGAAGGTATCCCCTATCGCCTAGTTGGGGCAACCCGCTTTTACGGC
>JBCCSO010000111.1:0-10863 GCA_039199965.1 Chloroflexota bacterium
AAGACAATTCTAGACTCAATATCAACGCCTGCACCACCAACAAGGTCAATGCGGACTAAGTTATCTGGCAAGGTCTTCAGCTTAACTTCGTCATGGAAGATCGACTGTCCTTTAATCGTACCGGTAATTTCATGCCGTCCGGGCACTGCATTATCTTCGCTGTGGCAGTGAGCATAAGACATCCCTGTATTGGCGCAGGTTAGCTCACGGCCGCCAGTTGTCTTGAATACAAGAGCTAAATATTCTGAATCTATGTAACTGTATCTGGCCGGAGCTGTAGCAGGATAGCTAGAGAAATATTCTACACAGCTACCTTGAACATACCCACTAAACTCATTACAGCGGCTTTCCACTCTGTCAACATACCGTCCTTGATCACCCGCAGACCGGTCACCAATTTCGATATCTTGTCCAGTGAAATCTACAATTAATTCTGGCGTACCATCTTCAACATAGTTTAATTCAGACAGTTCTACATCAGTTAGCAATACCGAACCAAAAATCAAGTAGTCATCAGGATCAACACATGAATTAGTGGGGGGTGTTGCACCAGCCAGCTCAAGGTCGTAACAGTAATCTGTGATCAAGGTTGGATAGTTGGCCATAGTCGCACCAAATGCGATCCGGAGCGGAACCTGGAGTGGGTTAAAGACAACTTCATCACCTGTAAAGTCGTACTCAACAACGCCCGCTGTGGATAGTCGATCAGTGATGCTGCTGTCAAATGTTACATGGGAAACAGACTGGAATCCTAAATCTTCTTCACCTTCGTATACCCAATTTTTCTCAACTTCGGCCCTGACAGAAAGCTCATCGTTACCCGGTTCAACGTCTGTAAAACTGCTAGAACCTGCGGTTAGCACCCGTGCGCGGGATTGAACATCATCATGATAGTAGCTGCCCGGTACACGAACGGTTACGGTAGCAACGTTTGACGTTGTACATGACTGCACCTCATTTAACCCAGAATTACATTGCAATACATTTGTGTCACTATCTCTAATACAAGACCATTTTGTCGAGTCAAATCCTAGTGAAATAAAGTCAATGTCCTTTTCACCAGCTAGTCCGGCAGGCAGCAGCGTGTTTAAGTCAAGCTGTACACTAACGTTTTGTGCATCGTTTAGGGCAAATACATTACCGGTGCCAAAAATATCGGCTGAACAAGCATTACGAACCTGAAGTGTATACTCCAAATGTTCTTCCAAGCGAACCGGATCTGGATTAAGCGTTAAACGCGGTGATAGGTCGACAAAGTCACATCGTTGAGACAGGAAACGCTCAATAACATAGCTCAGCTGATCACCCGAATCGGCATAAACCAGCTCACCGCCAGTAACGTTTGCCGCATATTGTAAAGGCGTCACGTCAAATTCAGACCCATTAATCGCAACGGACAGAATTTGCGCATAGCTTAAAGCTGCAATTTGATCAACTACATAAATAGCGTCACCAATAGGATCACCAGTTGGTGATGGGCTTAAAGTTTGATTTGTTGCACCGTCTGAAACCAAGACGATCAGCGGATTTCTCGACGAATCAGTCGATGGCAAAATTTGATCATAGGCAACCTGCAAGCCATCAGCTAAATTTGTTGAACCGCTTGGGTTCAGCGCTATAACTTGACTATTTAGGTAACCAAAGTCACCGGTCAAACCAGACACTAATCTGCCATTCACATCAAATGCAGCTAAAGCCCCACGATTGTCGTTCAGATAACCGTTCCCCACACTCGTTGCCATAAAGTTATTGACATCTGTTATGGCTGTTTTGAGTGCATCCATTTTGATACCACCGTCTGAATATCGACGGCGCATACTGCCTGAGGTGTCTGTTACATAAATCAGATCCATAGATGAACACTGAAGTTTCCCATCCGGAGGCGGTAGAGGCGGTGGTACAACAAACTCCTCAGGTGTTGCTGTTGGTATTGGCGTGTTAGTTGGTGTCGGGGTAATCGTTGGCGTATTGGTTGGCAGCGGCGTGTTGGTTGGCAACGCCGTATTAGTTGGCAGCGGCGTACTGGTTGGCAGCGGCGTATTGGTTGGCGTGTTGGTTGGTCCGGGTGTCGGTGTAATCGTTGGCGTATTGGTCGGCAACGGCGTGCTGGTTGGCGGACCCGGCGTTGGTGTAATTGTAGGAGTATTGGTCGGTCCGGGTGTCGGTGTAATCGTTGGCGTATTAGTTGGCAACGGTGTACTGGTTGGCAATGGCGTACTGGTCGGAGGCAGCGGCGTTGGAGTAATTGTCGGCGTATTGGTTGGCAGTGGTGTTGGGGTAAAAGTTGGTGTTACTTCTGCAGGGCAGAAAACAGACCGGGAGCCGATAGAACTTTCACTGCCACCGTTAATATCAATAGCGTAGACAGTAACACTCACATTTCTCCCCTGCCGGAAAGATCTTGGTACAGACCAGTAAAACTTATGGTTACCAGTTATATCCTCATATGCATTTTCGGCAGGGCTGGGACCGTTTGCCAACGTACTCCCAGCAGGTGTTCCGTCAACCTCAAAGCGAACATTGATAGATCGATTTACATCGTCAATATCAAATGCGTACCCGTTAATATCATCGCATTCCCAATTCTGCACTTGACCGTACAATGAGAAATTTGCCATTGCCAGTGACACATCCTCATCGCCTTCAGTACCTGATGAATCTGCTGAAACGCTGGGAGCGAATGCAAACGTGATGAAAAGAAATATTGCCATTATGGCGGTGGATGATCGCATAAACTTAATTTGATTCATTATTTATTTTCCGTTCCCCTGCAGATTTCCATCTACTATCTACTCTACTGGCCTATCATTCCTCTTAAGCCCTACATTTAGAACATCCTGATAAAGATAGGTTTAGCAACTTTCTAGAGTTCTTTCCACGGCGTGAAAAATCCATTATGGTCATGGCCTAAAAGTCCTATTTAGCTTTCTTTGTAACCAAATTTAAACCAAACTGATCGGGGAGAACTTCAAACTAAGGGATAGGGTAGCGTATTCCACTTTCAATATCAGCTAAAAGCGTAGGAGTTTCTTTCTATTCCTCTTGCGAAAAGGCTCAAAAAGGATGTTTACAAGCAGAATCCCAACGTTCCCACTTCTAAATGACGAACGATACAATATACGAATCAACTTTTGAATGCAGGCAAAATTAACGCTAGCTTCATTGGCCTACTCTTACATCACCCCTTACAGCAGCAGGACCTCAACAAAAGAAGCGGGTTGCAACAGCTAGTCACAACCCGCTTGAGAACAAGAGACGTAAAAGTTAAGGGACGGCGATTATTTGATTTGCGGAATCAAATCATAGCTTCAGAACCAGACGGAAAATTGAGATACTCAACTAATCTACTGCCAGTTCTTAAGCTACTGCCAACAAAGCTTCAACATCAGCCGCAGTCCTTGCTAATTTTTCTTCATCGGCAATACGGCCGGAGCCATCGATCACAGATATGTCGTCAATTCCAATAAAATTGAGTACCTGTCGAATGTAAGGCGTGGCAAAATCAGCCGGGCTGTCAACAGGTAAGCCGCCTGAAGCCATAACCACAATCGCTTTTTTCTCCTTGAGGAGTCCTTCATACCCCTCGGGCCCCATTTTGAACGTCATTCCAGAGCGTGCAATCAGGTCAACAAACGCTTTGAGGACACCGGGAACCGAAAAATTATAAATTGGCACACCGATGACAATTGTGTCGGCCTCTATAAGCTCATTTACATACTGCTCAGACACAGCGATGGCATTGGTCATTTCAACTGTTCGCTCCTCGGCTGGGGTGAAATAACCTCCAATCATCGTCTCTGTCACATACGGGACACTGCTACTTTCCAAATCACGCACTACAACCTGTGCATTCGGATGAATGGTCATTAGTTTCTCAATAACTTGGTCAGTAATTCTCCGACTAACAGAGTTTTCAGTCCGCGGACTTGAATCGATACGTAAAATATTAGTGATCATAAAAAGATTACTCCTCAAAAGAAACACTGCGCAATTTTTGCACTGATCATTGCAAAACTTACGCAAAAAAAAGCTAGGTCAATGTTTGTATAGTTACACTAATCACGTTTGTAAAAGTGTCTTTATCCGGCGACATTTTAGCCAGAACCCGGAAACCCAGATAAGTGTTGGCCAAATGCTGAGCAAGCGCTAGTGGATCTTTGTCAATTGGAATCTCTCCTTTGATCTGCCCATCTCTAATTAGTTTGTAGAAACCACTAACCAAGGCACGGATAGATGACCTTGAAAACTTGCTAACATCTTCACTTTGCCCAGCCAGTTCAACGGCCGAATTAACCATAAAACAGCCTAGGCGGTTTTCATCGGCTAATGTATCTGCAGCCAAATTGTCGAAAATCGCCTGTATAGTGTCAATGGCACTGTGGGATTCACAGCCCTTTTCAAAGCTAGGGCCATCACCGCTTTGGCTATACTTGCCTAGTGCAGCCAAGAACAAAGCGTGCTTACTGCCAAAGGTGTTATACAAGCTGCGACGACCCACACCCAAGTGAGTCTCTAAATCTTGAATTGAGGTCGCCTCGTACCCCTTTTCCCAGAATAGATGCATCGCACCAATTAAAACTTTATCTTCATCAAACGCTTTTGGTCTTGCCATAATTACCTGATCAAATTGCAACGTTCATTGCAAGATAAGTCTATCTGAATCGGTCACGTTGTCAAGGGCCAAAAATTAGAATGCAGTAGATTTTTAAGAACCAGCCTACTGTTTGTTCTTTTAAGTGTACGTCTGCCGTTGGTGTGCTAATTTTGTATTGGATGAGAAAATTACATATGGAGGAAGATAAATGAGAACTAGGATAAATCAGGAGCAAGCTTTGCTCAACAGTTGGCTGTGGCGGCCGAATCTGATTGTATTTGTATCTAACTTTTGCATCATGGTGCTTGAGTTGGTTGCCGGGCGGATAATAGCGCCTTACGTGGGGGTATCTTTATACACTTGGACGAGCGTGATTGGCATCGTGCTGGCTGGAATCAGCTTGGGCAACTATTTAGGCGGCCGACTGGCAGACCGCGCTGCTTCGCTGCGCAATTTGGGCTTTATTTTTCTGTCAGGTGGCTCTACGTCCTTATTCATCTTGGCGGTTGGGCCTGTATCCGCCTTCGTTCCATCAACATGGCCCATCATCGCTCAAATCTTAGTGTTGATCATCATTTTGTTCTTTATCCCGTCCACAATTTTGGGGATGACATCCCCCATGGTGGCCAAGCTTGCGGTTACAGATCTAGAGAAAACAGGGTCAATTGTGGGCAACATCTATGCATTTGGCACGGCCGGAAGCATTGCTGGGACCTTTGCTACCGGATTTGTTCTGATTTCAAGCTTTGGCACATACAACATCGTGTGGGGTGTGGCTGTTATCATCATTTCTTTAGGGTTAGTCTTCACGTTCAGCGGGCGGCTGTGGGTAGCGGCCGTGTTCATCCCGATGGCCTTGGGTGGGTACGTATATAGCAATACATTTCCTGCACTAACCAGCATTTGCGATCTTGAAACAAACTACTTCTGCATCCGCATTGCGCCTGAGGTTGAAGAGGATGAAACGGTTGTCCAAAAACTCATCTTGGATCGTTTAGTTCATTCTTACAATGATATCGAAGATCCGCTCAGGCTGACCTACGGATACGAAAAACAGTATGCTGAAATGACCGCGTATCTAGATGATTTAAACGGTAGTCAAGCGATCAACGCGCTGTTTATTGGGGGTGGAGGCTACACCTTTCCACGCTACATGCGGGTGCAGTTTCCAGACAGCGAGGTAACTGTGATCGAGATTGATCCGTATGTCACAGCCGTTGCTCATGAGCTTTTGGGTGTTTCAAGAGACTTAGGCATCCGCTCTATTAATGAAGATGCGCGACAATATCTGATCGGCGACCCAGACCAGCAGTATGACTATATCGTGGGCGATGCATTCAATGACTTCTCAGTTCCATACCATCTAACCACAGATGAGTTTAATCAGCTCATTCGCAAGTGGCTCAAGCCAAACGGTATTTACATGGTCAATCTCGTAGACGGCCGCGAGGCTCGTTTTGTACGTTCATACGTGGCAACGCTCCAACAATCGTTTGAGCACGTCTATCTGGTACCTACGGTCAATTTCTGGCGTGAATCCCCGCGCACAACGTTTGTAGTCACAGCCAGCAATCAACCCATCGATCTACGGAAGCTGGCCAGCTATGATTTATTTCCCGAGGCTGCCATCTTTGAAAATAATTTACTGATCGATTCTGAGCTTGAGGCTTTTTTGGCAGAGGGTGACCCACAAATTTTAACCGATCAGTTTGCACCGGTAGAGCAGTTGTTGGCACCCACTTTCCGTGAGTAGCTTTTTCAAAATATGAGGGGATTGCCAAACAGAAATCATTTCTTTGTCACGACCTAGTTTTTAGATTATGCTTGCCCAAAATTTTATAAAGGTGCTGTCGGCCGTATTCAGTCCATCATACATTCGGCCGCTAGCTTTAGGAGAACACCATGCCTAGTTTACTACCCGAAGTCGATCCAGAAGGGCTGCTCGAATACTCTGTCGTTTACACAGATCGGGCGCTTAACCACATGTCCCAATCCTTTCAGCAGGTCATGCGTGACATTTCAACCACCCTTAAAAAAGTGTACAACGCAAAAGGAGTAGCCGTTATTCCGGGCAGCGGCACCTTTGGGATGGAAGCTGCGGCCCGCCAGTTTGCTACTGGCAAAAAGTGTCTTGTTATCCGCAACGGCTGGTTTAGCTATCGCTGGAGTCAAATTTTTGATGCAGCAGACCTTCCTTCTGAATCAATTGTGCTCAAAGCCAAAATGCTGGCAGATGAGCATCAGTCTCCATTTGCACCTCCACCAATTGATGAAGTGGTTGCTACCATCCAATCAGAAAAGCCAGATGTGGTGTTTGCGCCACATGTGGAAACTTCGGCCGGGATGATTTTGCCAGATGATTACATCAAGACTGTGGGCGCTGCCGTTCGCGAAGTAGGCGGCCTGTTCGTGCTCGACTGCATCGCTTCAGGCACCATTTGGGTAGACATGGAAGCCTGCAACGTAGATGCCCTGATTAGTGCTCCACAGAAAGGATGGACCGGTTCACCTTGTGCTGGTTTGGTTATGATGGGAGACCGTGCCATTGACAAGCTTGACTCCACGACAAGCAACAGCTTTGCATGCGATCTGAAAAAATGGTACCAAATCATGCAAGCGTATGAGAATGGCGGACACGCTTACCATGCCACTATGCCAACCGATGGCTTAACCACCTTCCGCAATGTTATGGATGAGACGGAGGAGTATGGGTTTGATCGGGTGATGGCAAGCCAGAAAGAACTAGGGGAGCGCATTCGACAGGTGCTTGAAAGCAAAGGGTTCAACAGCGTAGCAGCACCCGGTTTCCAAGCGCCCGGCGTAGTGGTTAGCTACACTGATGATCCAGCTGTTAAAAATGGGAGCAAGTTTGCGGCCGTTGGTATGCAGATTGCAGCCGGTGTTCCACTGGCTATCGATGAGCCGGACAGCTTCCAATCATTCCGGTTAGGGCTATTTGGCCTAGACAAACTGATGAACGTCGACCGCACTGTTAAGAAATTTGAAGAAGCCATCAGCCAAATCAGTTAGATATTGTAATTATTCATCAGCATCTGATAGACAACCTGATTTAAGCTAACACAATTGCTCCGGACGGTGTCTCACAATCCGGTAGCCTAGTTTGGAAACCGGCCACAGCATTAGCCAACGTTAAATTGATCCATCTACAACTTAGTCGTTTTAGGCATGGAGCGTTGAAACTGTTAAGGCCCGAATTAAACTATTCTTTGCAGACTATATTCAAGGTCCACCACATCCACGTAATACGCAACACGTTTAACAAAAACAAGTTAAAACTCTATTGAATAGATATTAGACATTTTCAAAAATTTGACAGAATTTTGCCCCAAAATCGGCCGAAAACTGAAAGATTTGCGTAAATTTTAAAGGGTCATGCTCCCACTAGGGTCATGGCCCTTTTTTCTCATTAGATGAAAATTTTTAAGCTTTCACCAGAGAGAGAGCCAAATTTATATAGGCAAAATCAATAATAGGCATGCATTGTATCGATTGTTTTGATCGTAAGGCAGTGTTACTCTTTTGCTATTCAATCACCCTCGTAAACAACAAAAGGATAACTTATGCACCTCGCCCGTTTTCCTCGCCGTCGGTACACGCACGGCTACACTCCAATCGAAGCCATGTCTAACCTTTCCCGCCACCTTGGTGGACCCAATTTATATGTCAAACGAGATGACATGCTGGGTCTTGCGGCAGGAGGTAACAAAACCCGAAAGTTAGAATTTCTGGTCGCTGATGCGCTGTCTCAAGGGGCAGATACCCTCATCACTGTTGGCGCACCACAGTCGAATCACTGCAGGTTAACGCTAGCAGCGGCTGTAAAAGAAGGGCTCAAATGTCAGCTTGTCCTAGAAGAGCGGGTGCCGGATAGCTACGATTCAAACGCAAGCGGCAACAACTTTTTGTTTAAACTGATGGGAGCCGAGCGGATCAAGCTCATCAAATCTGGCGACGACATTCCCGGCGCCATGCAAGAGCTAGCAGACGACCTAATTGCTGCAGGACGCAGGCCATACATTATTCCCGGCGGAGGCTCAAACAAGTTAGGCTGCTTGGGTTATGCGAGCTGTGCGCAAGAAATTTTGGCTCAATGTGACGAGATGCAGCTTCGTCTTGATCATATCGTTTGCTCTAGTGGCAGCGGCGGCACCCACTCAGGGCTGGCTGTAGGGCTGTCTGGCAACAATGCCAACATTCCGCTAACCGGCATCAGCGTACGTGGGTCAAAGCAGGCCCTTGAAGAAAAATATTACGGGTTGGCGAATGAAGCAGCCGATATGCTGGGTATTCGCGGTGGTGTACCACGTGAAGCGTTCAACATTTATGATGACTACGTGGGTCCGGGCTACTCCCTTCCAACCGAAGCAATGATTGAAGCGGTTCAGCTGTTCGCTCGACATGAATGCATTCTGCTTGACCCGGTTTACACCGGCAAGACAGCGGCCGGTCTGATCGACTTGGTGCGCAGAGGGTGGTTTGGATCGGATGACAACGTTCTATTCCTGCACACTGGCGGTAGCCCCGCTCTGTACGTCTACCAAGATACAATTCTATCTTCCCCAACTGAAGCAGGGGCAACCGCATGATTAAAAATGAAAAAACAGTCGGTGTCATCGGCGGCTTAGGGCCTGAGGCTACGCTCGATTTTTATGCCAAGCTTATTCAAAAAACGCAGGCCACCAGCGACCAAGAGCATCTTCAGGTGATCATCAACAGCAATCCCAAGGTGCCTAATCGTCAAGATGCGCTGTTGGGCGATGGGCCATCATGTGCCCCCAGCTTGATCGATTCAGCCAAAGCTCTTGAAAGAGCGGGAGCGGATTTTTTGGTGATGGTGTGCAACACAGCCCATGCCTACGAACACCATATCAAATCGGCGGTGCCACTCCCTTTTGTCAGCATCATCAACGAGAGTGTGCAAGCCTGCTTCCACAACATGCCGATTATGCAACGAGTAGGGCTATTGGCGGCCGATGGTTGCCTAGCCGCCAACCTGTACCAAACCGAGTTTAAGCGAGCAGGTGTCGAATGCTTAACCCCTACAGACGCAAATCAGCAAGAGTTGATGGAACTAATCTTTCAGATAAAGGCAAACGATCATGATCTGGGTACATCGCTCAAGATAGAGCAACTTGCCCAAAATCTAATTGACCAAGGAGCCGACGTCATTTTAGCCGCCTGTACAGAAGTCCCGCTCGTACTCAAACCAGAAATTTTGAGTGTTCCATTGGTTAACTCAACCGATGCACTGGTCGATGGTGTCCTTGCCTTTGCCAAATCAGGTGATGGTGCCTTCAAACCACCTTGGTTTACGTCCAAGAACGACCGCCAGTCTCGACACGCGTTCATCACATCTTCAACTATGATTAATGCATAGGGGCAAGAAGACATTCAACTCCCAAACTTTTCAATCACGCAACCACAACTGAAGAGAAAATCACAAAAATCAATTCTCAGATAAGACTGTTATTTCCTCTTCAGTCTACAGCGCAGTGATATATAAAAAATTCATTAGACCTATTGATGGAGCCTATACAGGGGAGCATTTTAAGTACAATTCAGTAACATTCGTTTACAAAACCTTAGCAACTGGTTATCATTTCGTTAAACTAGCAAACGTAATATAAATCGTGCGCTCGTCGTGTGCTAAGGCAGTTTGTTTACAGAAAGCGAAGAAGGAAAAGAATTGAAAAAAAGCAGAATCCTCGCTTCGAAATTTGAAGATTGTGAGTCAAAGGCCTTATCATCTCAGCTCATTTTTCTTCCCCCCATACTCTTCCTAGAAAGAAAAATTAAAAATATACATCGTTTTTTACAGGTATTGTTTCGAATGCACTCTTAACAGCGGGTGCTGGCCAAAACAAACCTGATTTGACCATACAATCTATCTAAATGAGGAGAAACGAAGGTATGAACCTGAAAAGATTGTTTTATGTCTTGTCCATGTTGCTACTCGCAGCTGCTTTGGCTGCTTGTAACACACCAGAAGCAGTAGAAGAAGCTGCTGACACAGCCAGTGAAGCTGTGGAAGAAGCGGCCGATGCGGTTGAAGAAACCGTTGAGGAAGCGGTTGAAGAAGTTGTAGAAGTCATGGCAGAGCTGGTGTGTTCAGACGCTATAGGCTGTGTGGAAGTTGAAGCGGGAGACCCCATCAACATCGCATACATGATCGTAACCTCTGGCGCAGTCGCCTTTTTGGGTGAAGACCAAGTGGGTGGTATCGAAATCGCGATCGACGATCGAGGAGG
>JBCCSO010000112.1:0-10834 GCA_039199965.1 Chloroflexota bacterium
CCCAATCCGGTCCCCGGTGCTTGACGTACATTTGGATCTTCTGAGCGGAAAAAGCGGGTAAACATCTTAGCCTGATCGTCTGGAGAAATACCAAATCCTTCGTCTTTTACGGCCAGCTTGATCTGATTGCCACCATTGCTCAAAGAAACGTACACGTTGCTATTTTCAGGAGAGTATTTGCAAGCGTTACTCATCAGGTTTGTCATTACCTGCACTAAGCGCTCTTGGTCACCCAATACGATGGGTGAGTGTGACAACATATCCAGATGAATGTTGATATTTTTCTTGTCAGCAACCGCTTGAATCGTCGTGATCGTCTCGCTAATGACTGTGCCAATCGGCATCGGCTCTGGCTCAATGCTGAGCTGATCGGTATCCAGCCTAGATACGTCTGTCAAATCTTTGATTAGCCGCTGCATCCGCCGCACATTGGTATGGATGGTGTTAACAAAGCCCTTTTGCTGCTCAGACAAAGCACCCGACAGACCACTAAGTAGCAAGTCCCCGTACCCTTTGATCGACGTCAGCGGATTTTTCAGCTCGTGTGACACAATCGAAATAAATTCTGATTTGGCATAGTTTGCCGCTTGTGCCTTGTGGTACAAACGCGCGTTAGCTAGCACAGGTGCGCAGTGATTCACCAATGTCATCGCTGACAGCAAATCATCATCCACAAAACCATTGGGCTCATCGCGTTCAACTGAAACTAAACCAACCGTCTGATCTTTGATCAAGATTGGGAGAATCATTTGTGACTGCGTAGCGTGACGGAACGGGAAGTAAACTTGCTCTTCTTTGATCTGATTACCGAAGTAGGGTTTGCCCGATTCAAGCGCCACTCCCATAGCACCCGGCAAAGTAGACTGGGTAAAGTTATGCTCATCCATCGGCCGATCGTAGCCAAATTCCCGATTATCAAGCCACTCTCCTTCGTCTGAAAACAGAATGATGGCACCTGCATCGGCCGAATACAGCCGCTTGATCCAGCTTAAAATCTGCTCAAATGTCGCTTCAATCTCAATATTTGAGTTGAGGTCGCGGTCAATCTGCTGCAGTAGCGAAAGCTCTTCAACTCGCTCTTGCAGCTTGACATCTGTTTGCTGATGCAAGCGAGCATTGTTGATGGCAACAACGGCCGCGTCAGCAAAGGCGTTCAGCAAAAATTCGTCCGATTTAGTAAAAGCCGCCCCATTTTTACGGTTGATGATTTGCAGCACGCCCAGAACTTTTTGCCCCGCATTTTTGAGCGGAACCGTCAAGACAGATTCAGTTTTGTAGGATGTTTTGGAGTCAACACCCTCGAACCATGTTCGGGTATCTCCTACGTCGTTGACCATCTTAGACTTGCCAGTTTGAGCAACTTTACCCGCAATACCTTGCCCAAACGGCAGACGGGTGCCAACTAAACTTTGCTTCACCGGTCCGCTGACCGCCACAAATTCAAGCTGACCGGTGTCATCATCCACCAGCAAGAAACTGCCCGATTCAACGTCTAACAGCTCAACCGCTTTTTCAAGGACTAGGCTTAACAGGTTTTCAATGGTCAGCTCGGCCGTGATCGTCTGCATCACCTCAACCAAGCTTTCCATTTGGTTTGCCCGAACCTTCAGCCACTCGCTCGTTTGCCAGTTGTCTAGCGAGCTAGCCGCTTGGTAAGAAAGACGCGCAAATGTCTCGTACTGCTTTGGCGAAAACTTAACGCCGATATCTGCGTGGCTAACTTGCAGCGCACCCACAGAGTCTGCACCTGAATTAAGCGGCGCAATCAACCAATAACGATTCTCTTCGTCCTTGTATTCCCAAACCTGCCCAATATCAATTACGTTTTGGACGCGCGGGTCCAGAACTTTTTTCCATTGCCCTTCAAACTCAGGAATACGGCGTCCTTCATCAGCATAAAAAGCGGTGTAAAGCTCTTGCGTTTGGAAGTCATTGATGTAGATGCGGAAATCCCGGCCGCTGACAGCTTCTAAGCAGTGGGTATAGATTAACCACAGCATCGCATCAAAGCTGATTGTAAAGTTGAGAGCTTCTTCAAACTGGCGCAGCATTTTAAGCTCTGCCAAGCGCTCTTCAAGCAACCGAACTTTATGCGTTAGGCTAATATCATCTTCGTTTTCTTTTTTGGCCGTTTCTGGGTGCTCCCGTACTGTTTTCTGTGCAAGCTGCTCGGTCAGAAATTGACCAACGATCACCGACACCAATATGATCGGAACCAATCCCAAAAACGGGATATCGTCAACAATGATGATGCCAATGCCCCATAGCAAAAATGCAATAAATATCGTTATGGCGGATGAAAACAGCGTGCGCCTTGTCATATCAAGCATTGCAAGGGGTGATAATTGCGCTAATGAAATTAGACCATCATCAAATCGGGTAGTTGCGAGTAAATTGAGGGGGGATGCTATGACCTGCCTTGGTTGCCGTTATAGCTAGCCATCCTCACCATCTACCAGCTTTTCTTTGCTAGCAAATGTAAGCGTTATTTCAATGGTCCTTGGTGTTACACGTCTTAATCAGAAACGTTTTGTTATCGGATTATCGTGCTGAGCAAAACTGCTCTTTTTCGCTACTTGGGTCGAACAGATGGCATATACAATTCATCGTCGATCCAATTGCCCCTAGCAGCCACCATATTAACACGCTCCCCCGTGAAATGATCGATAAGAATCAATGAAATGTGATGCAATTCGCCCTCTGGTAAATGCGACACATCAATAGGTCGTGAATCAATCAGCCTCGTGCCCCCGTTTGACGCTGAAATGAGCTCTGAGAAGGGTTTTTTAAGCTCAAAACGAGTTTGATCAGCATAGGACAAAATCACTACAGCGTCTGTATCTTTAAGCGCACTTGGGTCCAAAACGTCCCAATAAAACGTTACGATCAGCGGCTCGTCGGCCGATGGCTGCCGCGTGCTGTATTCAAAGCCGCGCAAACGCACTCGCTGCTCAAAATTCCACGTTTGTGCATTGGGATAAAGCCCCGGCCGTTCTAGCAGTGTAACGGGCGCCACCGTGTAGCTGTCTCCTAGTGGCGTGCCAGCTTGTGAAACCCCTAATCTATAACCCTCGTTTGGCGCGTAAAAGCCGATCAAAACTTCGGCCGCTGAAGGGTGAGCAGTTTCTGGAATGGGGATGCTGATTTGATCTCTAAAGATCTCTCCTTCACTCCATAAGCTCATCGGATATTTGCCTGTAACCGGGTGGGTGTCCCGCTGGGCAACAAGTTCACCCGTTTCTGTATCAATTAGATGCGCGAAAAAGTAGAAGTCTCCAAAAGGTTTTGAGGTAACCTCCCACACCATATCCACTTCGATGGTTTCACCCGGTGTGAAAGCTCGTTTTGAAACGGTTGCAGACACCAAATCAACAAACGGCTCGAAGGTAACCGGCGTTTCGAGAGATGTAGTAGAAATGCGCTGACCCGCAATATTTTCCGGCCGGGTATAGGCCGGTTGCAAATAGCCAAACAAAGCGACCGCAGCTAAGCAGATCATTACCCCATTGGCCCCAATCGCTAGCGGCCGGTCCCAGTCCCAGCCAAGCAGTTTAGGCCACAGCGTCAGCCCCCAAAAGATGAGTAGCGCAAAAGCGGGCAGACCGGGGAAGAGAAAACGCCCCATCGCCCCGGCCGGACTGACCAAAACATAGGCAAACACCACAATCACGGCGATGAGTGCAACCAATCCTAGAAGGAGCATTTCTGGCCCAATATCAGCCAGTTCTGAGCGGTGATTCTCTAACTCATCTCGGTTTAGCCACTGCCACAGGTAGGCAACACCAATGCCAAACGCTGCAAAAAAGGTGAGCCCCCAAGAAATTTGGTACACCGGCGCTGGAAGTGGAATTTGACCAAATCCAAACCGACCAATAAACGTACTCCAGATGCCCGGCAGTTCTATCCAGAGCAGTCCCCAGCTTGAGTTGGCCTCGCGCACCCCCCATAGCTCAGTCAAAATGCGGAAGCCGGTGGGTTCACCATAGAGAATTTGGTTACGCACAAACCACCATCCCGCCAGCACGGCCGTGGTTCCCATCATAGCGGTTCCGGCAATCAGGAAACGCTGCCAGTGCTCCCGACGCCACAGCGTCTTGTACATGATGACTAGCCCCAGCGGCAGACCGAACGGAGCCAAGTTAAATTTGCTCATGAGGGCCAAGCTGTACACCGCCCCAAATATAATCCCCCAGCGGATAGGAAAAATAAGCGGTCCCGGCCGCTGAATAAGGGCCACGCACACCAAACAAACGCTGGCTCCGGCCAAAGCGGCTATGACATCATTGTTAAGCGTACCAGACATGTACAAAAATTGGGGCAAAAACGCCATCAGTGGTACAGCGCCCAGCGCCATCCAGCGATTATTAGGCCAGATGAGTCGGGCCGTGAGCCACGTTACCACCACGGCCAAAGTGCCGAGGATAACATTGACACCCCGCGCCACATGAGCCGCGCGCGCTTCTCCACGCCACGGCCAAGCTTCATCCGGCTGGTGCAAATACTGATTTTTGTTGTCAGTGCCTACTTCCCACTGGCGGTATCCCCAAAACGGGTTAGGCTGTGGGTTATGGCAAAGATCCTGTCCGGTATCGACCCCTAATGAAACGGCGGCCGCCATCAGGTAAAAAAGCGGCGGATGATGGCTCTGTGAGCGGCATTCTTCTTGTCCCTGAACGGGCAAGCGGCCGTTTTGGATAATGTACTGCACAAATCGATAGTGGCGCAGTTCATCAGTTCCCTCATGAATTGGGTTAATGGCGCTATAAGCAAAGCCAAAAACCAAAGACACAACAATGTAAGCCCACATCGTTTTTTCTTTGAGGTGTGCGAGCAGCGTGCGCTGGGTGGATGGAGCTTGATAGTGGTACAAATTATTAGTGGATAGTGGATGGTGGGTAGTGCTTTGACCACTTACCATTCACCACCAACCGCATGCTAATTACTTTGTAATATGTGCAGTCTAATTCTTTAGTTACTGCGAGTGTCGAAGCCGAGATCGCATTTTTAGGTCACTTAGGCCAATTACCGATCACTCAAGAATTTGAATGTGGACAGAGTCCCGGCCGTCTTTGGTCAAAATCCGCTGGCCGGTCATAGGGTCATACAGCCCAAATGCGATTGTATCACCGGCATCTAGTCCGGGCGGGAGCATGGTGTGTCGCTGTTGAAAAATGTCGCCAACCTCTAATGTTTCTGGGTCTACCCAAAAACCATCGTCGCCGGTCAGGTAAGTGCCATCGGCCGCTAGTAGCTGCACAAAAGCGGACAAGCGGGAACCAGCATACACATCTGGCGGGGACGGATTGCTGATAAGCGGCACTATAGGAAGCTGATCGATGCTAGTGACGAACACCTGCAGCACCACTTCTACTGGCTGATCAGAACCCTGATAGTTAATGTTTGGCGTAAGACACAAATTGTTTTCAAAACAGACTTCATCCTCATCTGGAAAAGGAAGCAAACTGCTCCGGTAGGCGTTGAACTCTCCAATGCCGGTGCCTATCGGTTGGAAGGTCTCTTTGAGCCAAACCTGAGCGGTGCGCGGTCGGCCGAAAATACTTACCCGTGGCAGCAGAAATGCGGCTCTTTCTGGGTTGTACCAGCGGACCTTGGCTTCGGCGGCGTGACCACCCAGATTGGCATTAAGCGCAATCCTGTCCCACGGGCCAGCCAGCGGGCCACCCACCGCAAAGTCAACAATCTGATCTGAGCTAATTTCTTCTGCTAGTTCTCGAATATCTGCCCGATAGAGAAAGCGCGTCTGCCCACGCCCTGGCCATTCGACAAAATAGGCGGGCAAATCTCGAAAACCGATGGGGATGATGAGCGCTGCTCCAAAAATAATGTTTACAAGAGCAAAGTCCCAGCTCTTTGAAGATGGGCTTGGCTGTATCTCGAATTGATCGAGCAAGAAGATGAGCGGCACGCCCAGAATGATGTAGACGGCCGACTGCGCCAAAATCGTGTGGGACAGGCTGGCAGGCGGTACGCTGATAAAAGCAGGCGAAATGCCAGCACCCCACCACAGCAACAAAAAAGCATATGGCCAGTGACTAGCGAAATTCTGCTCTGCTTTATTAACCCATTTTCGCCACAGCGGAGTCAGCGTTTGCCATACGCAAATCACAATGCCTAACCAAAACAGGATAGCACCTAACGGGCCAAACACCGGCCGATTAGGAATGTTGTACAAAAACTCAGAGTCACCAGTAGCATGGAACATGCCAAGCGTTACTCGAATATATTCAAACAGCGGAGCAAAGTCCCCTTCTCCCATCGCAATGAGGGGGACAGCCAGTTCCGCCACGCGAGCATCTGCACCGGGCTGAGCCTGAATCGACAGATAAAGTGGGAAGGCAAACAGCGTGCTCAGCACAAAAAAGATAAGCAGCGGCTGCCACGTTTTTTTAATAATGGGCCAATTGATGAGAGTCAAATAGGCAAAGAATGCCACTAGAATGAGGGGAACACCGCGTGAGGCAAAATAGGTGTAGTAAGCCAAAGCTAGAAATACGGCCGACCAGAGCAGATTGCGCCCAAGCTTTGGCAAATCAGCGTCTGTTTGCACCTGCGCCAGCCATCGCCACAAGAAGTAGAAGCTGGGCAGCACGCAGGCTGGCAGCGCGATGTGTCGTATGCCGGTGCGAGAATACATGAGGGACCAAAAGCTTAAACTCAGCCCTAGCGCTATGATAAATGCGGCCGGTCTGTGCTTTTGGCCAAACAGTTGTACAGCTAAGAGGTAAGTAAAAAAGATAGTCACTCCCCCTAAAATAACAGACAGTAAGCGGATTCCGGCCGGGGATGGACCAAAGAATGCCAGAAACGGGGCGTTCAAAATATGGTACAGCCCTTCATGACCAGACGCATCGGAATAGTAGGCGCGAATGTCGCCATCGAGCGTATGCTGTGAAATCACAAGCGAGTTGATGAGTTCATCATCACGCCAGCCGGGGGGAACGCTGTCGAGCTGCCACACGCGCAGCCCCAGTGTGATAAGAAAGAGGATTGCGAGTAGGAAAATTTCTGTCTTTTTTTGCATTTCGGCGGTTGAGTTTACCCGCTCTTGCGCTGAATGCACTGATTATTATCTTTGACTTGCTTATGATTTTTCTACGATTAGGCTTTTACGGCCGATTTGCCCGCTCGCTAGCCGTCTCTTTAATCGCTTGCATTTTTCTATTAATGAGCGGATGCGCTCTCGATTTAACCGGGGCGCAACAGGCTGAAAGAGAGTTAGCCGCCATACCGGCGGTCACATCTCAACCAACAGCGGCCCGCCCTACGCTAACCCCCATCCCAGAATTCACCCCGGCCAGTCCGCTTGAAATTGCCGTCACAGCGGCCGAAAACTTCAAACGAATTACACCAACCGTTACTCCGACTGTTCAGCCGGTTGAAAGCAAAGAATTTCCATTCCCTATTATGGCCGAGGGAAGCAATTTTAAAGAAATTCCGGGAGGGGTATGGTACACGGTCAATGTGCCTGCATCCGAAGTGGAGAAGTTTTACCTAGACGATCGCGTTTACTACCGCTGGAACTATGATTACAGCGATCAAACAGAAACACACTTTGATATTGTGTTTCGCAAATATGAAGAGCGACAGCAGCTCATGGTTTGGGAAAATCCGGATCGTGAGGTCACTGTCATTACGATCGCTGATTTTGAGCCGTTAATGGAGAGCATTGACGCTCTAGATGCATCTGTTTATCAAAGTGACTGGTTCGTTCTGAGTGACACACTCAATTTATATGACGATGGAATCTGGGAGTACGAAATTGACCTTCCACTGCCGATACTGCGCGCATTCTACCTTTCCCGAATGTTGAATACGGGCTGGCAGCCTTTTCCTATCGAGCGGCCGACATCATCTTCAATGATCCTGCAGTTTCAGCGTGATGAGGAGCAGCTAACAATCCGACTGGAAGACAGTGCGGTAGGCACACTGGTTCGTGGCCAAAGGGGTACACCTCGATAGTGTGCCCTAAGCTTGGTCTGCAGTTGGTTGGGGTGTTGGTGAAGGAACAGGTGTCTCTGTCGGTGTAGCGGTTGGCGGAGGCGTGTTTGTTGGGGGAACAGTGGCAGCCGGTGGAATACTATCAAATGGCACAAGGTCCAACACTACCAAGACACCGCTAATCCAGCCAAATTTTCCGCCGCCTAAGTCAATCAGATACCACGGAATACCGGTTGAGTTGTAAGCATACGCCTGCACCGTAATCTCTACATTGGCACCAAGCTGAGCCACAACACCGTACTCTAAGCCGGGGCCGCTACGTATGTTTGCCTTATCTAGCGGATTCCCCTGATAGGTATCTGTAATTTGAAGTTTGTACGGTGGGCCATCTAGATTGACAATATCTGATGGCAAGGTAGCTGTTTCAACCGGCTGTGGCTGCGTTGGGGTTGGGCTCACGGCCGGTCCTTCAGTTGGCTCAGGAGATGGCTCTGCATTACCTACTGGAATAGCCGTAACAATTACATTCGTAGGCGTGACTTGGACTGCGGGCTGCTGAGCGGTTGTTGTTTCCAACAGAGGCACCTGCAGGATAGGTTGAGCCGGGGTTGGTGTTGGCTGAGTGGTACGCGTAAAGAAGAAAGATGCAGCAACAGCCCCAATCACCATCACGGAAAACATTACGCCCACTAAAGTCAATAAAACCCCATTGCCTGAGCGCCGTTCTGGCACAACCGCCGGCTGATGGGTTTGGCGCAGGTGGGTAAATAGCCCCCACTCAATTTCCGGCCGATGCTGATCGCACCACTCCAAAAGCTGGGTTAAACGGCCTCGTCTTGACAGTTCCATGATCAGATTACGGACGTTTGCCTCTTTAGTAGATCCACCTAAAGCCCTGAAGTCTAGGCCCAAGTCAAAACTGGCATCTTCCAGTTCTTCACTGCTAAACCAGTGGATTAATATTTCTTTTAATTGAACAAGCTGTTTTTGTCGTGCTTCGTCGGCCGTCATGTGCATTTGGTCTTCACTATCGCCGTTTTTCAGGGCTCAAAATCCCGTATTTGGTAGGTGGCTGTTCTATTCCAGTGATGTGCATAAGTTCCCGTACCCCTTAGCTATTACGTACGTTCAGTATACAAAGTGGCAAAAAAGGATTCAAAGCAATTGGAACCGATTGTAGAATCAGCGGTACTATTTTTTTGAATATTTACTATATTTTTTTGCAGGCTTTGCGATTTATAAAGGTTCAGACGAACCGCCAGCTGCAATTTTGGGGACAATGATTGGTGCATCTACAGCGGGGTTCATATATTTGACAACTCTTGAGATGGTAATGCTGACCAAAAACAAAAGCAGTGCACCAGCTAAATTCCAGCCGTTGATGGTGGGAGTCTCTGCCAAAAAGTCCCCTTCTATTGAAGCACCAAACAATCCAAATGAGATAGTACCCGGCAAACCACCCAACATTGTGCCAAACACAAAGGCGGTAAACGACAGGCGGATAAAGCCCGAAAAATAGCTCACCACATCATACGGCAGGTAGACAAGCCGCATCAGCAGCACAGACTGAAATGAATTTGTGCGCAATCGGTCTGAGAACCGCACCAGCATTGATTGCTTAAATCGGTCTGAAATTAAAGCGTCACCAAAGAATCGGCCGACAAGCCACGCCAGCGCAGAAGATCCGTTACTTCCAACAATCGCTAAAGCTGTGCCCAGCACTGGCCCGTACACATACCCGGCCGCAATCGTCAGAAACGTCGACGGGAAGAAGACGATCGGTTGAATAAAATAAAACAGAACGTAGATGATAGGTCCCCAGATCGAACTTTGTGCGAAGAAAATCAGCTCGTGCACAATGTCAAACGCAGACATGCCTGTACTGCGCGAGTAGCCCCAAAATGAAGCGATAATAGCAAGCCAAATCAGGAAGGTAAAAGACCGCAATAAGCGGCCGGAAAACTGACTCATGGCACGAACGATAAAGCTATGGAACAGAATAGCTTTATCAACTTTTCTTCAGCTCACTACTCTTGCACAAGGTAGGTTAGCAGAAGATCAACTTGGAAGTGAGGTATTATCCTGCTGATGATGGAAAGTGCCAGAAACTTACGCAGCAGCTTCTAGCACTGACACTTTATAGGCTAGTTTAATTTAATTGTCGATGGGATATTGGGGCAGGCAGTTAGTTTTTGTACAGACGGACGTCTTTGTCATCCGCCTGCAATTTAAACCATTGCTATTTCAGAATAACAAACACAAACGGCCGCTTGCCTGTTTCTTCGTGCAAGTGGCGGATGACAGACTCCTCAATAAGGTGCTGGAGCTTCTCACCCGATTTCTTAGCTCCATGCCGCTGCACAACCTCACGAATCACGTGCTCAGTTCCGCTGAACAGTTCATCTTCAAGATTCAGAAAGCCGCGCGTAATAAATTCGATACTACCGGTCACCTTGTTTCCTTTGACAGGAACCCCCATGACAAAGAAGCCGCTGTCAGCCAAGCGCTCGCGGTCACGCAGTACTCTGCGCGTAACATCACCAACCTGACCAGAGCCATCGATGTAGATATAGCCCCCTTTAAGCCGTTCTTGAATATCAATCCCATGTGCATCCATTTCAACCGGCGTCCCATTTTCGATGATAGCGACGTTTTCTTCTGGAATGCCTAGATCATAAGCAAGGCGGGCATGAGCCACCAAATGGCGCAGTTCACCGTGAACAGGTATGAGGTATTTCGGCCTGACAAGATTAATGAGCAGCTTCATCTCTTCGCGACTAGCGTGTCCAGAAACATGAACATCGGTTAGGTCTTCATAGACGACATTTGCTCCCAAGTGGAACAACCGATTGATGATACGGGTGACAGTTTCCTC
>JBCCSO010000113.1:0-10824 GCA_039199965.1 Chloroflexota bacterium
GTCCGGCCGGGCGATCTCACTCGATTATCGGCCTGCACTCGCTCCGGAGGAAATGACCGGGCTAGATGAGGATGAGGTTATTGTACAAATTAATCGTCAGTATGTGACGCGGGCCTATCGGTTGTGGCCAGTGCCACGCTTTAAAAACCTAGAGCCGCCGCCGGGCGCAATTGAGGGGATGCCCGCGCGGCCGCAACCTCATTGGGGACAGAGCGGATACAGCGCACCCGCAGCTAGCATCCAAAGTGATGGGGAGGGAACAGACCTCTATTAACCATTCAGAGCTTAATCAGCCCGGCCGGGCTTAAAGCGGCCACCCCAATTTTGAAGTTTGCAAGTGAATAGCACGGGAGTGCCCTAAGTAAATGGGTTGTCTTTCGTGCTGCTAAGACAGGAGATTATTTAAAAATGCAAGTGAAGAATCGAAAGCACACTCTCATTTTGAGTTTGATTGTGCTTATCATGGCCGTTGTGATTTCACCGGCCAAGGCAGCGACAAACGTTGTCTTTAACAATGGTCATGTAGCGGCCGGTTGGAGTGACTGGTCGTGGAGCGTTGAGCGCAATGGGGCCAACGTCAAGAGTGAAGCATGGGGCGGTGTGTATCTGCACATCGATCAGGAAAGCGGCTTTAGTGTAGACGACTACTCTAGTTTGGTTGTTTCAGCAGATGTTAGTGGCTCACTGCTTGTTGGCATAGTGGCTGATGTGGATCAGCCGGTGATTGAAATAAAAAGCGGTGAGACAGAAATTGATTTTCAAGATTTAGCCCTGGCCGGTACAAAATCTTTTGAAGGAATCCAAATCCGCTCACCAGAAGCAACGGAGTATACACTCAATAAGGTTGAACTAAAAACCAAAACGGTAGCAACGACTGAGCCCAGTCCACCAATGGCAACACCAGTACCGACTATGGCTGAACCCAGTTCACCAACCGCAACGCCGATACCGCCAACCGCTACCAGTGAACCCACGGCAACCTCTACATCTTTGCCGCCAACCGCGACGCCGACCACTGAGCCAACCGACGAGCCAGCGGCTCAACCGACTCAGACGACTGAACCCACAGCAACACAGCCAGCCCCTACGGCTGAACCTACAGCTGCAGCTGCACAGCCAGAGGCTCCAGTACAGGAGCAGACTGGTACAAATGGTAGTTCACCAACGTGTGGCGGTCTGCTGCAACAGGCTGAACACGGTCAGTTATTTGGCAAGATGAGAAGTGAAAACGGCCTTATCTACGTTCCAAGTGGTGAGAACAACGATCCTAGCAATCGCTCTAATCGAGCAGATTACTGCGTGAATATCAACACTAGCGGAATCTACCAGATCAAAGGCTGGGTCCACGCAAAAGACGGAGGCAGCGACACAGCGTTTTTTGAAGTTAATGGAAAGTCCCACCTTTGGGATATGAGCCGGGCCAATCGTGTGGTTGAAGATTGGGTCAATGATCGAGGTAAATCTGACCCGGTAAGAGTACGTTTAACAACCGGAGCGCACCGGGTCTCAATCATCCACCGTGAGTCAGATGCCAAGGTTGACCGCTTCCAATTTGTTCTGATTAAAGCGGATGCAACCCCTACGCCGATCCCGCCAACAGCTACACCGTTGCCACCAACGGCAACCCCTACACCGCAGGTTGGGCAGTGTGGCGGTTTGACCCAAGAGGCTGAAAACGGCAAGCCAGCGGGTGAAATGCGGGTTGTGAATGACAGTCGGGCCAGTAGCGGCCGCGCGGTTAAGGCGACCGGATCAGGCAAAAGCATCGGCGATAATCGCCTAGATTTCTGTGTCCGCATTTATGAGGCTGGCCACTATCAGATTCGCGGTCGTATATTTGCACCAGACGATAGCTCAAACTCAGTGCTTGCTACGATAAACAACCAGCCAGCGGGGGGTATGACGTGGCACGTGCGGGCAAACGGCAGTGAGTACAAAACGCATTTTGTATCCAGTGGCGGTTCACCTAGCGGAAACAATCCGGCCGTGACGTTTGAGATTAAGCCGGGAAATTATCAATTCTCTATCTACCAAAGAGAATCCAATTTTGTGCTAGACAAAATTCAGTTTATGCGCGTTGATGAGCCAGAACCACCCGCGCACTCATGCGGTGCCTTCCAGCAGGAAGCTGAAAACGGCAAGCGCAGCGGTGTAGTGAAACTGATTGAGGATAGCAGCGCGAGCGGTCGTCAGGCGGTGGGTGCAACGACGCGTAAAAATGATCCTGCTATCCAAAATGATCGGGTAGATTTTTGTATGACTGTTGCTGAAGCGGGGAATTATCATCTAGCGGCATGGGTCAAAACGTCAGGATTAGGCGGGAATTCAATGTATGTCGTGCTCGATGGTATGCCAACCGTTGGGCAAATTTGGCACATGGACCTTACCAACACATACAGCCGTCAGGTCGTTTCAATCGGTGGCAATCCAGAAGGGGGGAACCCCGGTAAAACGTTCCAGCTATCGGCCGGGGATCACATGATTAGCTTTTATCATCGTGAGCCGGGTGTTGTTTTAGACCGCATTGAGCTGGTGCGTGGATCTGCCCCTGAGCCGCCTCAACCCCCTGAGCCACCACAAAGGCCCGATCCGGGAGACGTCAGAAAAATGCTGCCTAGAGAAGCACAGATCGACTACTCAAATGCAGGCATCAGCGGAGGAATTCCCAACTATCCAAATACAATTTGGGTACAGGGACGCACAGAGGCAGACATTGAAAGAGCGATCCGTGACGCGAAGCCGTACACCAAGATCATGCTCCCGGCCGGGACATACAACATCGGGACGATCGACATCAACAAGAGCCATATCGCTTTGGTAGGTGCTGGAAACTCTTGCGGAAATACAGTCTTACGATTTGGTTCGAATGACAGCGGGATCAGGATAAGCAACAACGGCAGCATAGGCTCTTCAACGAAATTGACAGCTACAGCGTACCGCAACAGCACAACGATTAAAGTGGGTAATGGCAGCAGCTTTAACCGTGGAGATTATGTTTTCATTCAGCAGAATGATGACTCCAGCCTTTTCAGACGCGATCTAAGCCGAAACCCAACGGAAGATTGGGTTAGAAATAACTCAAACCAGATCAATAAGGTTGTGGCAAAGAGTGGTAACACCCTAACGCTGGAGGGTGGGCTCAATCTAGATTACAAGACATCACTCAATGCCAGAGTAGCCAAGGTGAACAATATGGTTGTGGGTGTCGGGATTGAAAACATCACCATCGAGCGCACCAAAGATGATTATGCCATTGGTGATTCTGCGAATCTGTTCTTCTGGTATACGGCCAATTCATGGGTGAGTGGGGTTCACTCTAAAAATGCCGTGCGCGCTCACGTGTATTTCAAGAGAAGCTATAAAGGCAATGTGACCGGCAACTATTTAGATCGTGCCTTTAATAACGGACCGGGCGGTCATGGGTATGGTGTTCGGCTGCAGGACGAGACAACAGATATGCTCGTTGAGAACAACATCGGCCGTTTGTTGCGCCACAGCTACCTTGTACAAAGCGGAGGCAATGGAAATGTCTTTGGCTACAACTATTCAGCTGATCCATATGGTGAAGGCTTTGGCGAAATCTACACTGATTTAAGCGTTCACGGTGGGATGGGGCATTCAAACCTGTTTGAAGGGAATCAGGCGCAGCATGCCAAGGTAGACAATATCCACGCCTCAAACCCGGCCAATGTCTTTTTCCGCAATCGCTTAGAGCAGGACATCGACAACTACACCTATAAAAGCCAGCTGATGTCAAAAGGGGCCTCAACTCCCCATATCTGGGTCCATGAGAATCAGTATTTCAATGCGTTCTTGGCCAATGAGATCGGGTTCCCCGGTGCAAACAAGGCGACCCAGACAAAAGGTTTCAGCGACGGCCGGACGCGGGATAACTTCACCGTGTGTAAGTTCACCAATTCCAGCGATGGAGAACGGGGATGCGGCCGCACACGGGATACGACAGTGAACCACGGCACCCATGATTATTTAACCGGCCGAACCACGTGGGATAGCTCAATCCATGAGCGCGGGTTCCCCAGCTCACTGTATTTGAGCGGCAAACCAAGCTTCTGGGGTAATTCAGTATGGCCCATGTTTGGCCCAGATCGTTTAGGGCTGAGCGAGAGCCAGAAGGTGATTCCGGCCAAGGCCCGGTATCTCAGTGGTGATTATTGTGCAGAGCGTTAGTTACTAGTTAGGAGAATGAGGGGTTGGCGTGTGAGCGTTAACCCCTCTTAAGGACATGAAGCGAGGAATGCGAGGAATAGCGGCAACGGCAACCCATTGTCTGTTGCTTCAAACACAGGAGGGGTCAGACAGTGATTTTTGGTTTGTTGTTTTGGATTTTCTAGTCGAGCAAAAAAGGCTGGGTTTTGATTTAAGCGCTTACCCGGCCGCAAAGAACAAGCTGGCCGAGGATGAGATATTTAGAACAGCGTTCTATGCTCAATATCGTCAAGCGTGTGTGAGTCACATTCAGCCATTTTTACGCTACAGCGATTTGTCATGAACGGGATTCTGATTTTGTTTCGGCTGATGTCCATGGCGATTTTGCTCAGCACGGTTGTGCGCTATGGCATCGCCGTGCGCAGAGACAACATGATCCAAATTGTGGCCAATTCAACGCGGTTTTTCATCCAGCTTGTATGGGTTGGTTTTATATTTTCATTTTGAGGTAGATCATGAACAGAGTTTTGAAGGTAGTCAGTCGGGTGAGATGGGGCAATGTCTGTATCATCATCGGTTTAGGGCTGTTTTGGTGGGAAGTCATCACAAGAGTAGGTGTAAATACGTGATACGTCCGAAAATTCACGTTTTTATGTCAACTTAGTTTGCCCTCAAGAAGCTGATGTCAGGTTGAAGTGGAGGTGGAATTGTCTCAAGATCAATAAAGTACTCCCCAAAGCGTTTTATATGCTCTCGAAGATATGGGCTAAACGTCGCCACAGCATCGGCTGTCACATTTAAACTTTCACCGGCCATTTCATGCAAAATGTTACTCATATCAACAACATTCTGAAGCATGATTGCATTGGCGATTAAATCTTTGTACTTGATGATCTTTTCATTTTCAACGGGGTCTCTAAAGCGCAGGATGCCTTCACCTCCAAACGTAATCCACTGAGAAAAATAATTGTACGCCTCAATCTTGGTCGTGGCGGCACGAACCTCTCTTCTAAGCTCTGTATCGGAAACATATTCCAAGAGAAACATGGTGCGAATAACTCGCCCTAGCTCTCGAAAAGCGAGATACAGCTGATTTTTTGGGCTATGGCTATTCAATTTTTGGAGAAGCCATGAGGGAAGGAGCTTGCCATTATGGATCGATAGGATGACCTGCATCATATCTTGCCAGTGGTCCTCGATGAGGCCCCAATTGATATAGCGAGTGAACCATGAGCCGATATTCTTTAAACCCAATCCCCTTTCTGGCCAATACATGCTCACCTTGTTCCAATTTTTCATGCGTGGCATGAGCTTAATTCCTAGCAAATGAGCAAGGCCAAAAACAGCTTCAGACTGTCCGTGCGTATCACCAACAACGGTATCCGGTTGCAGCACAGATTTGTTTTCAAGTAACCCATCCAGAATATAAACGGCCTCCCAAACACCACAGGAGATGAATTGACTGAACAAAGCCACATAGGTATCTGAGATGTGATGATAAGCGATCCCGCCATAACCCCCATATCGAATGTGGTGCTCTCCCATCAGGTTGTTTTCATAGAGTTCATAATGGGTGCCATCTGCTACGGCCGCCTTTCCGCTACCCCATATAAAAGGAAGACTAAAGCGAGAATATTCGTTCACGATGTCTCGAATGGCAGCGTCTAACTTTTCAGTAGTGATGTGTTGAGCATTTAATCGGCCGATTACCCGTTCAGATGCAAGTCCTCTGGCATGTCTTGCGGTTTGAGCTGGCCCAAGGTTGCAACCATACCCAAATATAGTCAGCAAATAACGAGAAAGCGGGTCATGTATCTTGGATTCTGCCCCTGAAGGGGGTCCAAAATGGCGTGTAAAGCCAACCCAATGGTGCACATTATGGAGAATATCCAGCAAATGCCTCTCCGGAAGTCTTGACATCATGATGGCTTCAAGCTCTTTTGCATTTTCGGGTGTCTCTCTTTTAGATAGCTTTCTCAGATGCGGTTTGCCATTACTATCAAAATACAGATCGCTTTCGGCCGTTTGCATGTCATCAACTCGTTTGGCTAATTCGATGAATTGAGAGCGAAGCCCCTGAACAAACTCGTTTGAATTTGTTGGCAAATTGACGATGGAACAATATCGGTCAAGGATTGTTTCGCATTCAGCCCACGGCGTTAGTTGACTGTGGTAGTCCGCATAGCTTTCTGTTCCTTCAACAAACAAATCGCCATTGCTCAAGCCATCAGCAATATGGCTAAACACACAAATTTCAAGCGGCTGTTTTTTGAGCATCATCACCCCATCTACCTTCTCACGGATGAATGCTTGCCAGCGAGGACTCGCAAAAGCGATTGAAATATCTTCCGGCAGATGTTTTTGCCGCTTTGTATGATGCTCTTGAATGTAATCTAACGCCTGCAGGAGAACATGGCTTCTGTGTGACGCAGACTTGATATTAAGCTGCTTCGTCAAGCGAAATGGAGTGGTGCGAGTTGCTGATTTGAAGGCATGGGGTAGTAATGGGAAATAGTTGCTATCATGAAACGCTTGAAGCAAATCGCATTGGAGTTGAAGCTCTTTTGCACCTCCATTTGAATCAATAATTTCACGAACTTGTTTGCCAAGAACCAAGTCCTTTTCATCGTCAGTTAGTTGATCGGTTTCATCTGCACTTTGAACAACATCAGCAAAAGCATCGATCATCATTTCATTGACACTGCGATGTTCATCTCGAAATTTTTGCAGTCGTTTTTTTGCACTGTTGTGAAGCAATCTCATCCTCTTGATAAACATCAGCGTAAGTTGATCACGGGTTCGCACCTGCATTTGATACAACAAGCACAAAAGTAAGGTGTATCGTTTCCCAGCAGTATGAACGCTATTCATATCACTGATTTCCATCTGATAGGCTTGGGCTGCAAACTGTTCGATCTTTGTGCTAGGCAAGTCGGCCAAGATCGGTCGGGGATCAAGAACATTATCTAGCCGATCCATATGAGCTTCCCACTCCCTAACCCATTTCAGTGAATAACTGGCTGGCAAAGCCTTCATTTGGTTGAAGCGGTTACGTGTCTCGTTTTCCCGGCGAACCAATAGCTGATCTAAGGTCTTTCTTTGCTCAGCCGTCAGCTTAGAATCGATTTGAGAATATAGTTTTTGATGTGATAAATGACGAACATGATTAACCAGCTCATCGAGCGTGCTAAAAGCCGGCAGTTCAAATCGTTCCAAAACCAATTTTTCAACAGCCACGTTGATAAGGTCAGCCGGGTCGCTCATTGTTCTCGTTGCAATTTGAACAGCTTGATCAACAGCTTCGCGGCCGCCATCCCGATAAGGCTTTATATCCATGTATTTGTAGATAATTTGCCGGTATCGGCTCCGGGTCATTCGAGGTAGCTCAAATGAGTTATCCCAAGGCAAACCGATTTGCTCCGCAACATATTTTTTAACGATAGGCGGAACATCTTTGGTTTGAGGCAGACGTCCTAGCTTTTGAAATCCTTTGAGTAGGATCATTAGGGCAAGTCGCTGCTTTTCGCTTTTGGCTCGTCGATAGACAAATGAAATTTCTGCGTCGGTTGGTTGATAAAAATGCTCCAGCTCATCTTGAGTGAATGAACTTTTGAAACGAGGATATGCAGTACGCTCAATCGCAGTCATAGGGGTCTGAAGTCCAACGGAACGAAAACGTACGCTAAGGTGCCATGTGAACCAAAAAAGCTCTCTACTTTGTCGTAGAGAGCTCACTTAAATGAACTTCTCTTACTAACCCGTACGGTTGTGATGTTTTTGTTCAAGCGAAAGGGTCATAACAATGTTAAAGACCACTCCGATGAATAAACCAATTCCATAGGGGCCGATGTAGTTAATTCCTTCAAGTGCTATGAAAACTGCACCAAGGGCACCACCTGCACCAACTGCTGCGAGTACGGTTACTACTTCCTTTAATGGAAGTGGCTCTGTTGCGACAGGTTGGAAGTGGCGTTTAAATGAGTAGAATAATAAATACCCATAAACACATCCAATACAGCCGACACCAATTGCGTTAATCCAAATGCTCATATTTTGCCTCCAAGGGTATCTACCTAGTCTTGATGTCTTATCAAAACTAGGTAGAATGTTTTGCTACTAAGCTACAACCGGTAAATACGGCTGTGCTATTTGCATCGGTTGATGCGAGGAAGTGTTATTGTTTTGAGCAGCTTCTTCCTTATCAATCTGATCGTCTTCAGATTGCAAGGTGTCTGTCTCTAATGGCGCATTCCCTGGTTGCCACCATGTGGTTATTAGCTTGCCTGGGACTTTTGGATGCGGTTGTTCACAAGTTTCAGCGATGCCAACTGCTTCTACAAGCGCAAGCCAGTGCTCCGCATTATGCCGGGTTTGACCAACTCGCAAATCTTTCAATTTGCGGTCATATGTCATGCTGTTGGTCAAGTAGTTGCTATCAACATAATCCCAACCTTTCTTTTCAAGGCAGTGGTCAATTCGAGAATTGATCCACCAACATAGATGGCGTGCAAGACTCGAAGTGGGGAGGTTAGGGTTAAGCTGCACTGCGTTTGGTCGATCTTCTAAGCGAATCAGCAGCCCATCTTCAAGTGCTGCATCAACATGTGCTTCAGTAAGATCGCCAACGTCTTCAATTTGCCGCCGAAGTTTATCTTCGAAGACCCATTGCCATCGCATTGAGTACATCCAGCTTGCAATTTGGAGAGCAATCTTCATATTTGGATCGCTGTATCGCGGTGACTTATGCGCATTGAGACTTCTGATTTGTTTTTTGGGGATCTTAATGTGCTCATCAAGATAGATGACTTCGTCGGCTGATTGCTCAAGCTGATAACTTGCCCCATTTTTGAGTGTCATCAAAACAGCCTTGTGAGTATGCTTGATCGTTTCCATGATTGCTCGAAAATCACGATCTTGGCTTACAATCGAAACGGCATCATTAGATCCGAACCCAGCTATTGCGGAATGGATATCGCTAACGATTTCCATATCAGCTGAATTTTTGCCACGCAAGTTAATTTGGTATCTTGTGCTTACACCGCATTCTGTCAAGATTCGTTGGAGATTGCTGCTGGAGCGTCCCTCCAGCATTCCCCAATCTGCATAAGCAATCATGCTCACAATCTTGCCTTCACCTTTTGCCTTCTTGATCGCATCGATAATCTCTTTGGGGTTTGGGTTTAAACCACGGTTTTTCAGGCTAATATGGATGTTTTCATAGTCGATGAAAACATGCCATTTAGCAATATCTACGCGTGTGTTCGGAATGATTTCGCTGAGTGGGCGGTGATCATATTCGGTTATCCAAGCTGGCTTTTCAGCTATTGGATTCCAAATGGAAACATCAGTTTCGTCATTAGCTGATGCACACAAAGTGCCGAATATAGGATCCGCGCTGACAATAATTAGTCGGCTTGGCGGGGTTTTCTTGAACTCGTTCATTTCAGATGTAACAAGCTTTGGGAGGGCCTGTTTTCGATCACCATTCATGATAATCGTTTGGAATCCCTCTTCTACGTATGCATCCAATCCATTTTTGTCGCCGTGTGCAATAATTGCAATTTGACGATTGTTTCGGCCGTGGGCGTCAGCTAACATCTTTAACATAGCCGCTTCGGTCTTGTTATCAACACGGAATCCGTGATCCACGCTTTCGTAATAACGTGATTGAACATCAACTACCATGGTTGTTTTCTTTTTGAGGGTCATGCTGTTTTCCTTTGTGCTATGCAAGGTGACTTGCGATTAGCCTAGTTTGTGCTCGAAAGGGGGCTTGCTTCTCTAATTGACGTTGACAGTTGATACAGAGTTCAGCGTCTGGCATCACTTCTAGACGATCTGAATTGATTGTGCCTTGACAATAATTACATTTGCCAAATGCACCAGCTAAAAAGCGTTCTTGGGCTTTTTCATACTTCTCCTTTTGCACTTGGGCTCCTTTTAACAAGTTTTGCTCATTCCAACTGAGACCCGTCTCTTGAAGGCGAATTTCAAGTTGGCGAACTTGTGTAGACACCTGTGCTGTACGGGTACACAGACTTACATATACCGTTGTTTTTTCCATGATCTAACTCCTTTGTTAGGTTAGTTCAACCTTCAACATCTGTTGTCGGTTAGTTGTTTTCATGGAAGGAATATTAATAATTATTTTGCTGATGCGGTTCCCCCAAACTAATGGTTTTAAAAACAAAAAGCATCATCTATCAAGATGATGCTTTTTGTTCTTTTTTTTGAAAAATCAACTAAATGGGTGATATTTAGCTGTCGGTTAGTCCTTTTGGGTTAAGTTTATTTACTCGTGCCATTAGCTTCGCTTGACTCCCCACATTAAATTTCGAATAAATGTTTTGAATATGAGTCTTTATAGTATTCGGAGAGACATTCAATCTTTCTGCAGCTTCCTTAGCTTTGCAACCTGCTATTAGTAGTCGGAAAACCTCCTCTTCTTTTGAGGTTAATGATTCACCTGTATCTGTAACAATCCCGACTTTCTGTTTATCGGATTCATCATCTATAATTCCATTATCTACTAAATATCGATAGAAAAGAGGGGACCACAAGGTTGTCTCTGCAAGCTCATCCTCAGGCAAGAAAAAACCTAAATCCCTTAATTCGCTAAGTCTTCCAAAATTAATACGTTCATAAGTGCCGTCAAGA
>JBCCSO010000114.1:0-10809 GCA_039199965.1 Chloroflexota bacterium
AACCTTACTCACACAATCCGGCTTTGAAGCAAATCAGCGAGAGCCCCGTTCAGAGTTAGATGTCACCACCTTTGACTTTGCCCCCTTTGGCAACCTTGAAGACAAGTTAGCTGAAAAAGGATTCAAGATTTACGACCAACCTGAGTTGGAAAGAAAATATCCTGACTGGAAACGGCGCATCTACGACCTTGAATGGATCATCGTTAAAGACGTACCACTCCCATTTCCAGTCAGGCAAGTGCCTTTTGAAGATTACGTAAAGGGGCTAGATAACCCAAGGATACTGCCCAACGGCAGTTTCTTCGCCATCGATGAATCAAACGGTGAGTGGGTTGGGATTTCAACAGTCAAAAAGGTGGGCGCTGACAATGAAGCTGTATCCGTTGGTTTAACCGGTGTCATTCCAGAGTATCGGCGTAAGGGCATTGCCACAGCATTAAAAGTACGCACAGTCGATTTTGCTCGCCAGTACGGCGCGAAATCAATTCGAACAGATAACGAAGAAAACAACCCGATGTATGACCTAAACATGCAGCTAGGGTTTAAACCAAAACCGGCCATCGTCAATTACCAGCTCAAACTGGAATAAAAAAAGACTTTAGAAGTTTGATTGTGGAACTTAAAGAAGTTCATCGAAACAAACTTCTAAAATCCGACCACATAAAAATGAGTAGGCAATTGATTGGCAACAACAAAAATGTCTAGAAACAATCATTTCTATAGTGATGATTTTGATAACAAATATGATGAGATGGCAGACGCCGTCTTGAGAAAAAACCATGCTCGGTTAACGCACAAAGCTAACCGGGTGAAAGATCGCAAAAAGGACAAACCATCCCGCCAAGAAATAGTGGGTAGCTTGACCAATGACAATGATCTCATTGAGGACTTTATCCCTACGTATGCGGCCGCGCTTGACCCCAAGCATTTTGAACGGCGCTGGGTGATTGGCTCGTTGAGCAATGCTTATCGCGACAAACTGATTAGCGATGTGCTCTATCAGGTTAAGGCGGGCAAAGAGGCGAATGTGTATGCCTGCACGGCCGGAGGTGCGGCTCCTGACGGGGTTGAGATGATTGCGGCCAAGCTGTACCGGCCGCGCATGTTCCGCCATCTGCGCAACGATGCTGCATACAAAATCGGTCGGCTTACCCACAATCGGGAAGGCAAACAGGTCCGGCGCAGTTCGGGTGTAGAGCGGGCCACCAAAAAGAAAACCGCCTTTGGTCAGGACCTTGAGTTTGCTAACTGGATCGGCCATGAGTACCGGATGCAGACCAAGCTTTATCAAGAAGGTGGAGCTGTCCCACGGCCGCTGGTCCATTCTGGCAACACCATTCTTATGGACTTTTACGGTGACAAACGCTCTCCAGCATCAACGCTGAATGACGTTACTTTAGATGATGGCGAAGCGCAACCGCTTTTCGATCAGGTCATTGACAACGTGCGGCTCATGCTGGCTATCAACCATGTTCACGGAGACTTGTCCCCGTACAACATTCTCTACTGGCAGGGCGAAATCGCTATCATCGACTTTCCTCAAATGGTAGATGCAACGGTCAATCCCAACGGGCAAAAGTTCTTGATTCGCGATGTAGAGCGCATTGTTGAGTATTTTGCTCCCTACGGAATTTCGGCTGATGCTCAAGCCATCGCCCTAGACTTGTGGCAGCAGTTTATGGATGGTGTTTTGTAGCATTAGGCCTGCCTCCCAAACTAATCTGCAGAATATGCACTCTAGACCAGTCTGATTTTTGAAACAGACTGGTCTAGGGTCTATAAATTGTTGTGCTCTACATACTTGGAAAGAAAAACGTTGACCAAAGATTGATCAAAATCATCTCATAGCCAATCAATCAATCATCAGAGGAGCCTGCACTTTCTTTGGTTGGGCTTGACTCTGCCAAATCACATGTACAGATTGGGCCAAATTTCCTTAGAAAAGATAAGCTTCTGTTGTCTCTCTTGTTGAAGGCTTGTCTAGAATCTGGTAAAACCCAGACTAATTACTTTTAAACATGGTGAGCTTTGGTGATAAAAGAAACATCGCAGGAAACTGAACAACCAGAAATTAAGCCTGTTACAACTTGCCTGCTCCTAGAAATTAGCGAGAGAACAACAACTGCTCTTCTAATTAAAAATGTCATTGGCTACAGTCGGCTGGTTAGCCGAGCCCATGTCCCCTCAACTCATAAGCAACCAGAAAACAACGCATTAACCGGTGTCTTTGCCGCTATCCGCAAACTTGAAAAGCTAAGTAATCAAACGCTGTTTAACTCAGAAGGTGATTTGATTCTGCATACGCGGCAGCCCGGCCGCGGCGTTGATAAATTTTTGATTTCGGTCAGCGTAGGGGGCCTGCTAAAAACGATGGTGGTAGCCCCATCAATCAATGATCCGGCGGTGGAGAGTGCGGTGCATCTACTTCAGCGTTTCCCGAGCAAATTAGAGCGGGTCCTAACCGGCAACGGAAACGTTGACCCGATTGAAAATGCAGCTTGGATGGTCGAGAACAAGCCAGATTTTGTATTTGTGGTGGGCAGTGACGCAAACAATCGCACGATCAGAAGCCAAATTGTGCAAGCAGCCGAAACCATTGGCATCGGAATCCGTCAATTTTCAGACGCCAATCGACCGGATGTGTTGTATGCGGCTTCAGGCCATTGGGTAGATGCGGTTGAAACAGCACTTAATTTAGGTAAACCGTTAAAAACGGCTCCCAACCTGCGGCCAGATGCCCGTCATGAGCATGTCAAACCAGCTCGCAAACTCATTGAAGATTTGATGAGCAAAAATTTGCTAGCCGGAATCCCCGGTTTACCAGAGCTTATGCGCTGGTTTGGAGAAATGCCCTTCTCTCGCAATGAAGGACTCGCCATTTTTGGCCGATATCAAGCTGCTTTAGCCAATGGTCCCGTCTTAATCATGGATCTCGACTCAAATGGCTTAACCATGGTATTCGCCAAGCCTAAATTTACCGACCTTATTGTACGGCCGGATTTAGGCATTGGAACAAATTTAAGCGATGTTGAATCCATCATCGATATTGAACAATTGGCGCAATGGCTTCCTTACGACATGGGTTCGGCTGAAGCTCGGGACTCCCTGAGAACCCATCTTATTAATCGATCCCTTTTTCCATCGGTTATCCCCCAAACTGCTAACGAATTTGAGCTTGATCTTGTTATGCTTCAAGGGCTTATCCGTCAGGGTGTGATTGACGCTCTCTCAGCTTGGGGGCTAGAGGAAGACCAGCCTTTAACCCTAAGCCGGTTATTTGTCCGTGGTGATTTGCTTAAGATGACCGGGAATCATGAAAATCTGGTCAGGGTTTTGTTCAATGCCCTACAGCTCCAAGGTGAGTGTGAGCTTTACACAGACACCCACAACGCGATGGCTCTGCTAGGCCAGCTCCTTGAAGTGGAACCTACCATTGCAGTAGATGTCATCGAATCAGATGCGCTGCAATGTTTGGGATGGCTTGTTGGGGTTTCCGGCCGGGGGCGCCGAGATAGGGAAGCAGTTGGAATCGAGATCATCCCGGTAAACAATCAGCAAAATTCAAAGCAATCAGCCCACAAAATTTTGTGGGGAAAAACAAACTATGTGTCCTTAAGTAATAGTTCCGGTGTACATCACGCGCTTCTGCGCACCAAACGCCGCTTAGGATTTGCTAGTACAACTAAGATTGAAAATATTGAGGGCTTAACAGCCAGAGTGTGGGTAGATGCTCGAGGCCGCCCCATTATTCTTCCAGACGATAGAAGCGCGCAGTGGGAACAAAGCTCAAGCAAAGCATGATCAATCAGGTTTCTCAACTCATTCAAAACAAAAAATTGCTGATTCATCGTCAGTTTCCGCCCCATGTTGCTGCCAGAATACCGGTAAGCAAAAATCAGTCGCTTTCACCCGTGCAGATTGTGGCTCAATCCTCAAAAGAAATGGGGTATGAGCATATCCCGATCGCAAAGATGCTAGATGTAAAACCAGATGATGTTGAGGAGCATCTAAAAGTGTCCGTTGGTGATCAGGTTCGAATGGGCAGCATCTTGGCTGAGCGCAAGCGACTCATCGGCCGATCCGCAAAAGTGACGTCACCGGTTGAGGGCACAGTTGGGGAATTAATCAACGGCACGCTCTACATCACAAGACTCCCAGATGATCTAAATCTGCGTGCACTAATTAAAGGCTCGTTGTCTCATGTTATTCCGGGCAAAGGAGTGGCGATCCAAGCTTATGGGTCTTCCTTCCCCGTGGTTTGGAGTAATGGCAGTGAAGGATATGGCGAGCTAGCCATCATTGCGAAATCTTCAGATTCGCCGCTTTCATCTGAAGATTTAAGCACCCACCTTTATCGCAAGGTCATTGTAGTTGGTCACTTGGCTGACGAATCGCTCTTGACACAATTGGCGGAAGCGGAGATCGCTGGGCTGATCTGCGGGACGTGCTCAGCAACGGTTTTCCAAAGGGCAAAAGCCCTTGAGTTCCCGATAGTACTAACGGATGGGGCAGGCAAAGGGGGGATGTTTGAGCCCATTTATCGAATCTTGAGTGAAAATATTGGGAATCACACGGCTCTCTACAATGGCCAATATGAAATTCACAAGCGGCCGCGGGTGGTTATGCTCAACCCGGATATTGAACCGACTGATGCAGAATCTCCGCGTCGTGATGCGGATATACAGCTAAAAAAGGGGCAAACGGTACGTCTTTTAGCAGGCAACCTGCGCGGCAAAAAGGGTGTGGTGCAAAAAGTACATGCTTGGCCACAGCTAACTCAAGGTGGAGCACGTCATATGGGTGTAGATGTTACTTTTGATAATGGAGAAACTGTTTTTGTAGCAGCAGCCAATCTTGACATAATACTATAAAGTGAACATAATAACGGCTGACATCACTCTATAACAGCGTGCGATTCTGCCATCTGCCTACGGTCAAGTCTACAGCTAAGCAATTTCTAGCCCGGCAAGATCAACAAGAATCGTGATTATCAATTTTATCAAGGTGAAAAAATGGCTGACGAATTCGATGATGGCCTTTTCCCAGAAGAACAATCTGACGATATTGAAGAAACTGCAGGAATTTTCGACGACGATTACGATGAGTTAGACGAAATCGTTCTTGAAGAAGGGGATGCTCGCTCAAACCGGCCGTTCATCCTATCGATTCTGGGTCTACTTGGTATTGCCGTCTTGGCACCTTTGTGCTTGGTTATTTCTCAGCTTTCGGGATTCATATCTGAACCAACCCCATCAGCCGACGTTCTGACATACGAAGCGGAATTTGCTGTTGCTGTAGCAACCAACGATGCAATTGCTACACTAAACGCTTACGTCACCCAAACCATCGACGCCAGAAACGCAACCTCTACCGCAATTGCTAACCAGCCAACAGAAACACCAACTCCAACCATCACCCCTACACCCTCCCCAACCAACACGGCCGTCCCTGACACGGCTGAAGAAGCCAGCGCTGGCGGCGGCGAGACAGAAGGAGCAGAAGACCCTGATGCAGCAGATGATGAAAGTTCACTAGGCGATTCAGATCGCACAACATCTGATAATGTTGATGGCAGCACAGACGAAACGTCTTCAGATGCTTCATCTGATTCAAGCAGCAGTGACGCATCCGGTAGCAACAGCGGTGTGACCGATGAAAATACAACCAGTGCAAATAGTGACAGCACGGCCGCAGACACAAGTGGTGCAACAGCGGCCGCTCCAGAGCAGTTGCCGGAGACTGGTTTTTCAATGGCCGGTACCATCGCTCTGGCATTTGGGTTACTCGTTTTACTATTTGGTGCACGCCGCTTACGCCAAACTTGATAAAGAAATCGAAAAAAAACGTTCTCGAAGAGCCGATCTTTCTAAAGATCGGCTTTTTTTATGAACAATAAGTACCAGAGTACAGGCCATAAAGCTTCAAACCACATTACAAAAAGTCTACAATATGACCTACTTCCCAAAACTTTGGAATATTAAGGGCTGAAAAGAAGACCACTGTCCAATCTGTAGCTGCAGATTAATTTCTTGCGATTTTCTCTTCAGTTGTGAAGGGACAGGTAATTAGATAAATTAATTGTTTAATTCGCGTTTCTAAACTTGACTAACACATGGCTGAAACTTCAGAACAAATCATCTTAATCGTAGAAGACGATCCCTCTTTGCGGGAAGGCATTCACGATTTGTTGGAACTTGAATACAACGATGGCGTCCATTCAGTATCTAATGGCCTTGAGGCTCTGGAGCTCTTAGAAAGCATTACACCAAACCTAATCATATCGGACATCATGATGCCAAAGATGAATGGCTATGAGCTACTGAAAAAGGTAAGAGAGATGCCGCACATGGTTAGGATTCCATTCATCTTCTTAACCGCGCGAGGGACGAGAGAGGAGGTGTTTGAGGGGAGAAAAAGCGGTGCGGAGCTGTATGTAACAAAACCTTTTGACTCTGAAATTTTAGTCAAACACACACAAACTCAGCTCAAGCGATCTTCTGAAAAGCAGTTAGCCAGTCAGGAGGTTATTAGCTCGCTGAAAAGAAATGTACTTCAAATTCTCAATCATGAGTTCCGCACTCCGTTAACGTATGTAACAGCTTATTATGACATGCTAGCTGAAAGCATTGAGTCACAAAAAGACGGCCGAAATGTTAACGATTACTTAAACGGAATATTGTCTGGCTGTGACCGTTTGATCAACTTGATCGAGGATTTGATTTTGGTGATGGATGTTCGCTCTGGGAGACTAGAAAAGACCTATGACAAAAGTGCATTGGCCATCTCTGACTTCCGGCCGATCATTGACAAAATTCTGCTTGAATATGCCCACCTCATTAAAAAGTACAATATTGATATATCGTTACAGCTGGAAGATGGCATACAAGTTTGGGGCGTTGAAGAGCAACTGCATATTTTATTTGCCCATCTGATAGAAAATGCCGTTAAGTTTTCTGGATACTCATCGGATAATTCTGGCCCAAACTATGTTGAAATCAAGTCAACAGCGTCCACAACCGGCCGGACTGTTATGTTTGAAATCAACGACAATGGCATTGGCATTCCAAAGGAAGCCCAGCCCAAAATATTTGATCTGTTTTACCAGCACAACAGAAATTATTTTGAGCAGCAGGGGTCAGGAGCAGGGCTCACCATTTCTCGGGGAATTGCAAATATACACGGCGGCAACATTTCTGTTTTGAGCCTAAATGAAAGCGGTTGCAATGTTACCGTTCAACTACCTATCTACAAACCAGAACACGAAGAGCCCATGAGAATGGGGGCGATGAAAGCCAGCAAGCGCTTGGCCAAAATTTTGCTTGTAGAAGATGATGAAATCCTGTTGCAATCGCTAGAAGAGCTGATGGTTCTGCACAATGGCAATTACCATTTCCAAGTTAAGTCAGCGACCAACGGCCGTACTGCGCTCGAAGTGTTAGAGAGTTTTACCCCCGATATTATTGTTTCAGATGTGATGATGCCAGAAATGGACGGGCTGGAGCTGTTGAAACGGATTCGTGAGCAAAATGCCTTACTTCATGTTCCATTTATCATTGTTAGTGCTAGAAGCAGGCAGCAGGATGTGTATGATGGCAGACTTTCAGGTGCGGAAGAGTACATCACAAAACCGTATGACATAGATGAGTTCATCACGCTAGTTGAAGTGCAGTTGGACCGATACTTTCAGTATCAAAGGGTTGCTGACAAAGACTTTGACAATTTTAAGCAGAAAATTTTGAGCATGCTCCGGCCAGACTTTCGTGATCCGCTCATGTCAGTGTCTGACTCATCTATCAAACTTACGGGCGAGCAAGACAACATTCAAAATGCAGATGATTTGAGGATCGCGCTGGATGAAATCAAAATGGGCAGCCACAAGATTAGTGAGTTGGTTGAAGATTTTATGGCTTTAGCCGAGATCGAAACGGGTGAGGCTAAGAAAGCATTCAGTAGCCGGGCAACCGCATGCTTTGACTTAAATTTTCTTATTGATGAATCAATCAAGATCCATCGTGAAGGATTAGAGGCCAATCGCATCTTCCCAAATATTAAGATCGAGAATGGAAATTATGGCGCAATGATCGAGCACTCGAGCATGCAAAAAGCTATCAGCCGCCTCATAGGTATTGTGACCTCGTTCTGCAAGTCTGCAAATGGAGATGAGATAAACATCGGTGTTTCAGGTAAAGACAAAGATGCGCTATCAATTTCTATTTGGCACAATGGAGAAAATCTTGCGCCAGAAGTTAGAAGCCGAGTTCATGAGATCTCGGCACTCACTAGTGGTGACTCATTCAATCCAATGGATTTCAGCTCTCACTTAAAAATCGTTGCGGGTTTTGTTGCCATCCATGATGGAGAGCTGAACTTTAAGGAAGGTAGCTCTGATGAGAACATACCAGATGAGTTTGTCATTAAGCTACCAAAGCTAAAAAAAGTTGAGGTTCTCGAAACTGATCAATCGGGCTTTATGCTCGGCTGATGCCAATGTCGCCTACACTTTTCCAATTCAATGAGGGTCTGAGCATACTATTCCAGCTTGTGTAAAAAACCTTGCTATTTAAAATGCGGTCTGGTAGTATTTTCGGCCGTTCGCTTAATTCTGACAGGAGAATACCAGCTATGAAAGTGCTGTTAAAAAAAGATGTCGATAACCTCGGTTATGCGGGGGAAATATTTGATGTTTCGGCCGGATATGGTCGCAATTTCCTTATCCCACAGGGGCTTGCCGTACCAGCAACTCCGGGAACATTAAAGCAAGCCACTGCTTGGATGGAGCAAGCCGCCGCTCGTCGTGAGCAGCTAAGACAAGAATACGCCGCCTTGGTTGAGCGCCTTTCTGGACAATCAATTACCTTCCATGCACGCGCTGGTGAAAGTGGCCGCTTGTATGGCTCAGTCACAACCGAGCAAATCGCTGAAAAAATTAGCGAAGAATTAGGCATTGAAGTTGATCGCAAAAAGATCAGCGTGCCCGGCAAGGCTCTGCGCACCCTAGGTGCTCACAATGCTGCTGTGCGCCTAGATGGTGAGTTTTCTGCTCAAGTTCGCGTTAACGTTCTTAACGAAGAAGGTGAAGAGGGTGAAAACCTTGCACCTGACGAAGCCGAAGAAGAACTCGAAGAGGCGGAAGAAGAGCTAGAGGCAGTTGCAGAAGGCGAAGAGTAAACAAAAAAACAGATCAATAGAAAGGTAAAGTGTGTAATATGCTTTACCTCTCGTTAATACTGATAACAGACTGGAGATTGGCAGCAGAATAAAATCTGTTGTCAATCTCCAGTCTGCATGTATACTCAAATCGACTTCGCCCAGCTATTTTAACGGGTCGAGCAGTGCGCCAAAACGATCAGGACTAAAGATCGTTGTCTCATCTCCAAACTACTTTTATGTAGCTTCCTCTTCATTTTAAAAGGAATGACTACTTAGTTGTGACATTGATTTAACTTCCGTTCCTTAACGCTGGTCGTTTTAAATGGGTGGTGGATAGTAATCTGTGAACGAAATAGGCCACATTCTAAAAGAAGCACGAGAAGATCGAGAGCTTTCACATCAAGATGTGTTTGATGTTCTCAGAATTCAGCCAAAATTTCTTAGGGCTATTGAGGAAGAGCGGTGGGAAGCGATGCCTTCTCCTGCTCACGTTAGAGGGTATGTGCGCAAGTATGCGCAACATTTAAGCCTTGATCCCAATCCCATCCTATCTGAATTGGCCTCAATCTCAGACTTATACGCCCGCACACAACAACTCCAAACGGTCCAACGCAGTAGGGCCAGCTATCCGATTATTCCCCCCCAAGCAGATTCAGGAACACTATTTAACCCGGTCAACGCTCAAGATATCAATCAAACGGAAGGGCCCGATTGGATCGGCAGGATCATCGCCTTAGCATTTGTAATCGCACTTGGTTTATTGGGATGGCGCTTCCTGCCATCTTTACTAAACTTAGAAGGTACGAATTTACCGCTTGGCAGCATGGAATCCCTAACAGAAACGGTGGGAGAGCTACTAGGAAACGAAACGACCGCAGCTGAAGCCCAAGAAGAGCTCCCATCTATCCAAGTTTCAGAAGCGGTTACTACAACAGAACTGATTGTACCAACTAGCCGTACCAGCGGCAGCGAGTCCGGTATTGAAGCCGGTGCTGAAGTGGAAGTAACCGAAACACAAGTGCCACTCATCGATCCTACGCGCAACCCTCTCCCCGCAACGCTCAGCGTAATTGACCTTGAAGTTGAGGTCATACAAAATAGAACTTGGATGCGTATCGTTGTTGATGACATTACGATGTTTGAGGGACAAGCTGACCGGGGAGAGATTCAGACTTACTCCGCAACAGACTCTGTTAATATTCGCACAGGGAATGGGGCAGGCGTTCTATTATCGATCAATGACATTGATCTGGGTCGATTAGGAGAACGGGGCGAAGTTATTGATCAAACTTGGGAAACAACTCAGTAGACATATTTGCCCCCGAGCTTACATACTGTACCAAGCCTAGTTCAACAATGCTGAAAAAGTGATTCTGAGGTCAGGGTTTTTCCAAAGTAAAACGACCTGAAGGGTTTCAAAAGCTATCTTTCAGTGATTAAATAGATAGCTGTCTCGATCTGTGGGGTCTTTTTCAGCGAACTCTTACTTTGTTAACAAAAATCGAATACCAGAAATAATTCGGCCGACCTCCACCTGACTATTTTTCGAAAGTAATTTTTGGGCCTTTTCTAGGGGCTCAATAGCATCGGCCGGTGTTTTACGATCAAACGCATCGAGTGCCTGATCATAAAGCTCGTCAATTTTGCTTTTTCCAGACC
>JBCCSO010000115.1:0-10798 GCA_039199965.1 Chloroflexota bacterium
CACCATTGCGCGGGCCATCCTGCAAGATAGCCCGATTGTGGTGCTGGATGAGGCGACCGCGTTTGCTGACCCTGAAAACGAAGCCAAGATTCACACGGCCATTGCCCATCTGACGGCCGGTAAAACGTTGGTTGTAGTCGCCCATCGTCTATCAACCATTCAAGATGCTGACCAGATTGTGGTGCTAGACAAGGGGATGGTGGCTGAAGCAGGCCAACATGATCAGCTGGTTGGGTCTGGAGGTATTTATGCCAACCTGTGGGGCAAGTTTAATGAAGCACAGGGCTGGGGATTGCGGCGCGGAAAAGCGATAAGCGTGAAGGAAGAAGTACAAAGCTAAAAGCCGACGGCTGATAGCCAATAGCTAAAAATGATAGAGACATATAACAACATGATTATGGCGGCCGGTAAGTATAAGCGGCTGGTGCAGGGTGCTATTTTACTAGGCTTTCTGGGCGCAATTTTTACAGGTATCTTTTTTGCGCTTCTGTTTCCCTTCTTGGACTATCTGCTTGAGGACAATGATCAATGGCGGCAGATTGGCTACTGGATGATTGGACTTGTGGTGGTTGTGGCTATCTTGCGTGTGGTTGAGGCTGATTTTGGCTACAACACACAGATGGATGTGGCGCACGACGTACGCATCAAGCTAGGAGAGAAGCTGCGCAACATTCCGCTCGAGTATCTTCACTCAAGACAGGCGGGTGACTTTAACGCGGTTTTGAGCACCAATGTGCACCAAGTGGTTACTGTGATGGGCGGGCTGTATGGCATGATCATTCAAACGATTGTGGCCCCCGTTACCACCATTTTAATCACTCTGTTTATTGACTGGCGTTTGGCTGTAGCGATGGCGGTTATTTTTCCGCTGGGTGTGCCGCTTTATCAGCTCATTCGCAAAGTAGCCGGCCGTGAATATCGGGCGATGACAGACGCCAATGCAGCCGTTAGCACCAACTTGATCGAATATTCTCAGGGACTAGACGTCCTGCGCGCCACGCGCCAAGTGGGCCCACAGTCTGTCCGTTTGCAAAAGTCGCTGGCTGACTTGAAAGAAATTTCAACTTCGGCTACCAACTGGGGCATTGCGCCTAACATCACCATGTCTTCGATTGTCCAAGTTGGCATGCTGCTGGTAACGATGATCGGTATCTTCTTTGTGTTGGGCGGTACGCTGAGCATTTCAGTGCTGCTGGCGTTTATCGCGATAGCCGTGCGCTATGCAGAACCTCTTTCAATTTTTGCCAGCCTGACAACCATGCTTGACTTTATGGAGTCTGGCCTCGAGCGTATCAACGATTTGCAGGGGATTAAGGAAATTCAAGTCGATCAACCGGCCCAAGCACTCACCCAGTTTGATATTGAATTTGATGACGTTGATTTTGCGTACGCTCCTGATGAGCTTGATGACGAGGAAGGGGAACAGGTGTTGCACAATGTGACCTTTTATCTGCCTGCCAAAACGCTGACCGCCCTAGTTGGTGAATCGGGTGGAGGCAAAACGACAGTCACCAAGCTGATTAGCCGCTATGCTGATCCTCAGCGGGGAAGCGTCAAAATTGGCGGTGTTGATATTCGATCGGTTGAGCCAAACGAACTGATGCGTCACATTTCAGTTGTGTTCCAAGATGTCTATCTGTTTGACGATACGATCCGGGACAATATTCGGATGGCGAAGCCTAATGCGACTGATGCTGAGGTAGAAGCGGCGGCCGAAGCGGCCAACTGCCACGAATTTATTACTCGCCTGCCTGATGGATATGACACGTTTGTAGGCGAGATCGGCGGATCACTGTCTGGTGGTGAGCGGCAGCGTATCTCAATTGCGCGCGCCATCTTAAAAGACGCTCCGATTGTGCTGCTAGATGAGCCCACGTCTGCGCTGGACACAGAAAGTGAGGTGGCAGTACAGCGAGCTATTGACCGACTGGTAGAAGATAAGACGGTGGTTGTGATCGCTCATCGGCTGTCAACGGTGGTAGCGGCCGACCAAATTTTAGTGCTCGAAGACGGCCGGATTGTCGAGCGGGGTACACACGATGATTTGCTCGATGATGAAAGTGGTCGGTACGCAGCGATGTGGGCGGCTCAGCAGCAGGTTCGCCGCTGGAAAGTATAGGCATTGATGATTTCTGATTTTGGATTGACGCTGGTTGAACTGCTGATGATCAGACTCAATTTTCGCGATTTTCTATTTTCCTCTTGACCTTTGGCTCAAGCTCAGATATAAATTTAGGCAAGCCTAAATATTGGCTGGTGATATGACTTTGAAAAAATATCCAATCATATTGTTTATTGTTCTTCTGTTGCTGAGTGCATGTGGACAACGCACGCAAACTGCGGCTGATTGCACGGCCGACCAGCGTTTGTTCACAAGCGACACCCTTGTAAGTGGATCAATTTGTGTTCCTGAAGATCCGCAGCGCATTGCGTTCATAGACGAATTGGTTGGTGTTGCACCGGTCATTGGCGTTGGAACCGTCACTCGCAGCGTCTATTTTGATCTGCTGAGTGACGATTTCCCCAACGTTTTTACAGAGAGCGAAATCGAAGGGATGATGGATTTAGGCCATCCGCGCAGTATCAATTCTGAAAATATGCTGCTGGCAGAGCCTGACCTCATCATTTCAAACAGCGGATGGCGCCGGGCCAATCGGCAGATCATTAGCATTGCACCCACGGTGATCTGGAGCTATGACGAAGATTCAGACTGGCGCGTGTATTTCCGCGCGATAGGCGAGGTGCTTAACCGAAGTGATGAGGTTGAAACAGCGATTGAAGAGCTGGACGGCCGGATGGCGGTTCTGCAAGCGGAAGTAGGCGAAACAGATGAAACTTTCGTTGTGGTCCGCACGATGGAAGAAACAGGTGAAATTCAAGTATTCACCACCAACAACTTTGGTGCCACTCAAGCTACGCTAATTGGCCTCACGATGCCTGACGAAATTTTGACCCCTGTAGAAGCTAGCCGGGCTGAAAATGCGTGGTGGTATCCGCTTTCTATTGAAGAGTTGGATCACATTGACGCTGATCACATCTTTTTGCTACGCGGCTGGGAGCCAGATATACAAGACGAATTTTTAGCCAACCCACTGTGGCAAACGCTTGAGGCGGTGCAAAATGACCAAGTACACTTCATCGATGGAGAGTATTGGGTGCGCACCCATCCCTTAGCCCTGCACCGCATCATGGACGACTTGTTTGTCCATGTGGCTGAAGTAGACCCAGCCGATGTTGCTCCTAATCCCTATGCTTGGACCTACAAAGAATAAAAGAGAGAAACACAATGACAGCTACTAAATCAAAACCCGGCCTAACCGCAGTGCCAGAGACAATGCTCTGGACGCTTCACAATCGAGCACCTGAAGCGATGCGGCCGGATGGCATTATCAAAGACCCAGAAGCGGTCCGCATTTACGAAAGCATTGATTATGACTACAAACGCAGTTTCGGCCGGTCAAACCCCACCCACGCGGTTCGGTCACTCACGTTTGACAAAGAAGTTCAGGCGTTTTTAAACAAGCATCCCAACGGGGTAATTGTGAATTTGGGTGAAGGGCTAGAGACCCAGCGGTTTCGGGTTAAAGGTGATCAAGCTCTCTGGATCAGCGTAGATTTGCCTGAATCAATAGAAGTGCGTGAACGTTTTATCCAGCCAGATGAAAACCATCGCCACGTGCCTTTATCTGCAACAGATACCGCTTGGTTTGACGAAGTTCCGGCAGATCGTCCGCTATTTGTGACAGCGCAGGGGCTGTTCATGTACTTTACAGGCTCCGCGGTACGGGACTTGCTCCAGCAGATGTCTGAGCGCTTCCCTAGTGCATATGTCATGTTTGATGTGATCCCAGTTTGGTTCTCTAACCGGACCATGAGTGGGTTTTCGTTAACCTCACATTACACGGCACCCAAAATGCCGTGGGGTGTAAACCGGTCAGATATTGAAGTAACCCTGCGTTCGTTTGTCCCTTCACTAGCTGAAGTTAAAGACATTTCTTTCGGAAACTATCCGCGCGGTGCACCACGCATTCTGCTTGGCATAGCTAATCGCTTGCCCTTTATTCGTAATGTGTCCCCATCAATCGCATTGATTCAGTTTGCGAATTGATGGTTTAAGTTCATTTTTTAAACGTTAAGTGCTTTTGGGCTAAAGACTTTGGAAACTTTCGCTTCTACTACAACGTTCCAGACCGCGAAAAACATCTGAAGCTTTAAACAAACTTATAGCCAATTGAATAGTTGTGCAATTTTTGCAACATCTGGCCGCCACTGGATATTGCGCTCTTGGAGCGTTCACGGGCGACCAAACCACTACTTTACAACATAAACAGGTATTTGCTGCCCGGCTACTTTGCTGCCGGAAAGATTCTACGCTATTGAGCTTCCGTGCTTATGAGCTACCCTGAATCACGGAACTCTGAAAAAAGGAGAAAATAAATGGCAACAGTTGAATCTACTGAACAAGAGACTTCCCTGTGGGAGATCATCTCTCCCGTTAAAAGTCAAATTTATACAGGGATGGCCCTGTCCGCGTTAAGCGGCATTGTATGGGTCCTCAGCGTCGTGCTGCTCCAACCGATTGCGCGCGAAATGCTTGAGCCTGATCCTAGTACCACTCGCTTGTTGTGGTTGGGAGGCGCAATTTTGCTCTGTATCCTAGCTGCAATCGTGATGCGGATTCAGTCGTTCAGATTCTCTCATGTGGGAGCCTTTGAGCTTGAAGAGACCCTGCGAACTGATCTAACCACCCATTTAGCAAAAGTCCCTTTGGGTTATGTGGTGACAACCGGCTCTGGCTCTCTTAAAAAGGTGCTGATGGATGATGTGCGCAGCCTGCACGCATTTGTAGCAGATAGCACCCCACTCATGGCTCGCACCTACATTATGCCTATCGCCACTATAGTTGCTATGTTCGTTTTTGACTGGCGAATGGCATTGATTTCGCTAGCCGTTTTCCCGATCGGGATGATTGCCATGCGGTTCGCGTTTGCCGATTATGCAGAGGGGCGCGCTGCCTATGACGCGGCTGCAGAGCATATGAACAACACCATCATTGAGTACGTGCAGGGGATGCAGGTTGTGCGCACGTTTGACGATGGAACATCATCGTTCGGCCGCTACCGGGACGCTTTGACTGAAGCGACTAGAACGATGCAGGCATGGGCAGAAAAGTCTAAATACAGTGCATACGTTGCCCGCACCCTGTTTGCCGCGTTGCCCACGCTAGCTGTTGTCGTTATTGCTGGCGGCTTCATGGTTTCACGTGGTACTCTTGATTTACCTACATTTTTGGTCTTTGTCTTTTTGGCCCCAACGATGGCTGATTCGATTGTGCCCATTGTCTGGATGACCCAGCTGATCAACATGTCAAGCGCAGGTGCTAGACGGATTGGCGGTCTTTTGGCTGAGCCTGAACTGCCAGAATCGGCTAACCCAATCCAGCCAAAAAACGGCAGCGTACGCTTTGAGGATGTTACCTTTACCTACGCCAATCGGACCGATCCTGCCCTAGATGGGGTCTCAATCGAAATGAACGAGGGGTCGATCACTGCGTTGGTTGGCCCGTCTGGGGCGGGCAAAAGCACTGTGGCTCGCCTGATCCCGCGCTTCTGGGACGTAGACTCTGGGGCGATTTATGTGGGCGATGTCGATGTGCGCCAGATGAGCAGTGAAGATTTGATGCGTCAGATCAGCTTTGTTTTTCAAAATCCGTTCCTGCTGCATGACTCGATCCGTGAAAACATTCGGTTAGGCAAGCCAGATGCAACTGATGCAGAGGTTGAAGCAGCTGCCCAAGCTGCCCAAGCTCACGACTTTATCGTCAATGAACTGCCAAATGGCTATGAGACGCAAGCGGGTGACCGTGGGACGCGCCTGTCTGGCGGTCAACGACAGCGGATCACCATTGCGCGCGCCATTCTACAGGACAGCCCGATTGTGGTGCTGGACGAGGCTACTGCCTTTGCAGACCCGGAAAACGAAGCCAAGATTCACGCAGCTATTGCTAATCTGACGGCCGGAAAGACGCTAATTGTTGTGGCTCATCGTCTATCTACCATCCAAGATGCGGACCAAATTGTCGTGATGGACAAAGGTGGGGTTGCCGAGGTTGGCACCCACACAGATCTTGTTGCGTCCGGTGGTATTTATGCCAATCTGTGGTCGAAATTTAATGAGGCCCAAGGTTGGGGATTGCGGCGCAGCGAGCGCCTAGTTAGCGGGTAGTGGCAGGTGGCTGGTTGTTAGTAAGTTGAACCTAACCACTAACAACTACCTACTAACCACTCCTGCAAAGCAGGTAAAAACAATGTCAATGATACAAACTTATAACAACATGATGCTGGCGGCCGGGTCGCACAAAGAAGGCATGCGGGCGGCCCTCCGGCTGAGCGCGCTAAGTGCAGTTCTGCAAGGGATCACCTTTGCCATGCTTTTTCCGCTCTTTAGAGCGTTATTTGCCCAAGACGATTCATGGCTGACCTACGGCATCATCATGGCCGTTCTTATTTTAATCGATGCGTACGTACGGCTGCTGAATATGGGGTATGACTACAGCACCCAAACCGATGCAGCCCACGAGGCCCGTGTGAAACTGGGTGAAAAATTGCGCAGCATGCCGCTTGAATATCTACATTCGCGCAAAACGGGTGACCTCAACGTTGTGCTGAGCGGTGATGTGAATGACGTGGTGATGATCATGGGCAGCTTATATGGCGTTGTGATCCAAACGATGCTGACACCGGTTACCACCATCTTAATCACGCTGTTTATCGACTGGCGCATGGCAATTGCGATGGCGGTTTTGTTCCCTGTTGGCATTCCACTTTATCAAAAAATGAGGGAGGTATCCGCAAGAGAAAATCGTGTCTCTTCGGCCGCACACGCGAAAGTAACCTCCAATTTGATTGAGTATTCCCAGGGATTAGAGGTTTTACGCGCGACCCGCCAAGTGGGTGAAAAATCGGTCCGCTTGCAGGACTCGCTGGCCGATCTGCGTGAGAAGCAAACAATCGCTAATAACTGGGGTGTGATTCCCAACATCACTATGTCTACGATCGTTCAGGTTGGCATTTTGGTGGTAACGGCGCTGGGCGTTTACTTTGTCTTGGGTGGCACATTGCAAATCGCTGTTTTATTTGCGCTGCTGGCAATTTCTGTTCGCTTTGCTGAACCGCTCTCAATTTTTGCTGCGTTGACCTCTATGTTTGACTTCATGGAAGCTGGGCTTGAGCGTATTCGTACTCTGTTAGAGGTTGAGCCGCTACCGATTCAGCAACCTGCACAAACCCTCGAGGAATTTGACATCAGTTTTGAGGATGTGAACTTTTCTTACGCTCCTGAAAACGAGGGTGAAGAAGGTGAACAGGTATTGCGCAATGTTTCATTCCATCTGCCAGCCAAATCGCTGACGGCGTTAGTGGGTGAGTCAGGCGGTGGTAAAACGACGATTACCAAGCTGATTAGCCGCTACGCAGACCCTCAGCAAGGGGCGGTTAAAATCGGTGGTGTTGATATTCGGGCTCTTGATCAAATTGAGCTCATGAAGCACATTTCGGTTGTGTTCCAAGACGTTTATCTGTTTGATGATTCAATTCGGGACAACATTCGGATGGCGAAGCCAGATGCAACTGATGCGGAAGTGGAAGCTGCGGCCGAAGCGGCCAACTGTCACGAGTTTATCAGCCGCTTGCCAGACGATTACGACACGCCGGTGGGTGAGATTGGCGGCGCTTTGTCAGGCGGTGAACGTCAGCGGATTTCTATCGCCCGCGCCATCTTGAAAGATGCGCCAATTGTGCTGCTTGATGAACCTACATCGGCCCTTGATACCGAAAGTGAAGTAGCGGTACAGCGGGCTATTGACCGCCTAGTTGAAGACAAAACGGTTGTGGTCATCGCTCATCGTCTCTCAACCGTGGTTGCGGCCGATCAGATTCTGGTGCTTGAAGACGGCAATATTGTTGAGCGCGGCTCCCATGATGATCTGCTCGAGACGGACGACGGCCGGTACGCCGCGATGTGGGCGGCACAGCAGCAGGCGCGTCGTTGGAAAGTATAGCCGTTTACGATTGTCGATTTCGGATTGATGATCTGGTATCGCCCCGCTGCGGACGCAGCGGGGCGATACCATGGGGTTGGCCTTAATCGGCCGATTCTAATCGAAACAACGTGGGCTGCAGAACAATTATTTTTGTTTGATCTGGCAGCTCTTCTTTTGAAATTGTGAGCTCGCTTGTGTCTAAAATTTTAACCATATCGGCCGGATAGTCGGACGTGAACGTTTCAACCGGGAGCATAAAAAAGCGGGGGCCGGGGATACGATAGTGCATTGGAATGACGATCTTGGGCCGGATTGTTTCAATTACCTCTTTTAAATCTTTTAACTCAATCGTCGGTGGGCCGCCCGTCAGGGCCAGAAGCACATCCGTGTGTTTGAGTCGGTCAAGCTGATCGGCCGTTAGTGGGTTGCCCACGTCACCCATGTGGGTGAATTGCACTCCGTCTAAACTAAACGTGTACATCGCATTGTCTCGCACAACCTCTTTGTGCTCATGACTCTCTTCCGCCCACACCGCCTCAAACTCAATCCCCTTTGTCGTAGCTCCGGTGTCAACAATGTCAGTGGCAGTAATCAGTTCAAATCCTTCTGGAATCGAGTTAACGTAGGCGTGGGCTTCATCATCATCAGAGCTCCGCACCACAATATCGGCAAGTTCCTCAACCGGCGGTAGATTCATGATGTCATTGGGTTCATACGGATCGGTTATGATGCGCAGTCCGTTCCACTCGATAAGAAAGGATGCGTGTGCGAGCCACTTAATGTTGATCATATTAGAAGTTTAGCCGATGGGTCTTGATTTCGTAAGGCTTAAATCGTTCGTGAAACTGCGATCCGGTGTGCTCAACAGGAACTGGGTTTTCTTCAAGTAAATCAGTTTCTGCCACCCCATCCAGCGTAAAGCAGGTTTCAAACGGCACTTTTTGCCGACTACCGTGGCTGTCAAACGTGCGCAGGATCAAGCCGTGACCATCTTCGGCCGGTTTGAGCGCTTCGACAATGATGTGCTCTGCGTGCGTTTGCAGGACTGAGTGGGTTGAAGGCAGCGATGCACCTTGCTGTTGCGCTTCGGGCTGGTACACCAGAGATGGAATATTGAGTCCGTAAGCGGCTCGATCAACCTGCCCCTCGCGCCAGCCGCCCGTGTGTGGAAACAGCGAATAGGTAAACTCATGATGGCCGATATCGCTGTTGGCGTCCGGCCGGATGGGGCTGCGGATGAGCGAAATGCGCAGCACATTTTCCTTGGCATCATACCCATATTTGCAGTCATTGAGGATGGCAACCCCGTAATCTCCTTCTGATAAATCAGCCCACTTGTGGCCGCACACCTCAAATTTCGCCTGTTCAAATCCGGTATTTCGGTGGGTCGGCCGCTCGATATGACCAAACGGCAGGTCGTATGCAGCCGTGCGCGTACGCACATTGAGCGGAAATGCCGCTTTTAGCAGTTTGCAGTGATTGCGCCATTCAGCCTTGGTCTTGAAATCCATGCGGCCGTCATCCGCATAGAGCCACATCTCCTGTTCAATGGTGCTGTCTAGCACCTGCCACGCAGCGTGGAAAACAGCAAACAGCGGCCCGTTGGTTTTGAGGGTCCATGGTGAAATTTGCTCTACCGGATACGTATATTCTTCAAGATGATATGCGATATCCCATGCGCTAAATTTCCGGCCGGGATCGTCCTCAAAAACCTGAAAACGAGCCGCGTCTGCCAAAATCTCCCGCTCATAGAGCTTATCAACAATTTGGTTCAGCTCTCCCTGTGCATTGAGATGAATTTGGTAGCGCTCCGTCTCGATTTGATGACCGTCAAAGGTGGCAGTGTTTTGGGTAGGATGGCTGCTTTCGGCCACAAACTTGCCCGCTGTCCATCCCATCGATGGCACATTGACGCGAAAGTAGGTCTGGCCCGCGTAGTGCTGTATAGGAACGGCTGGCTCGTTCCCAAAACCGATGGCGGCCGCACCTGGCTGATGGGGGGCTTCGATTAATTCATTGCGCTCCCAGCCCAGCGTGTTGAATAGCAAAACATCTGCGTTGTCATGGGCAATCTGCTGTGCCAAATACCCGATGGCGTTTGCCTGAACCCGATTTCCGATTTCAAATGCTTTGACATAATCCCGCTCAATGTCAGGAATGGCGGCCGGAACGTGGGTGCCGGGGAGCGTATCATGAAACTGATTGAGCAGCACCAGCTTCCATCCCTCATTGATCTCGTCTTGATTTTGCGCATAGCCAACCAGATTGGCAAAGGCGGTTATGATCTCCGCATTCCGATACAGAACTTCTGCCCGTCGATTCTTCTTCTTTAAATCGGCTCGGGTGGTTAGCGTGCCGCGATGGGTTTCAAGATAAAGCTCATCGTCCCAAACAGGCAGATCGGCCGATTGTTTGGCCAGGTTATCAAAAAAGTCTTCAGCAAACGCCAGCTTGCCGTTGGGCAGGCCGGGGAATGAAGATGCGCTGCGGCCGGTTTGCACCATCTCGCGCGTGGGGCCACCACCTCCGTCTCCCCAACCGTAAATAAAAAGATTGGTTGGTGCATCTAGCTTCTCACGATATTCGTCCCAGTGGCGGCGCAGATTATCGGCCGTTAAATCTTGCGCAAAATGGGTGGGGGGAAAATGGGTGATCACTTCGCTGCCATCCAGACCGCGCCAGCGGAACGAGTCGTGCGGAAACACCGTCGTGTCATTCCAGATGTTGAGCTTATTGGTCATGTACACACTCCCTCAG
>JBCCSO010000116.1:0-10798 GCA_039199965.1 Chloroflexota bacterium
CGCTGCGCCTAGAGCAACTCGGCTGTGATTCAAAATCAAATCAAAGTCACAGCCATCTTCTCCACCTAATTTTGCTGATGATGGGACAGTCACATTCTCAAAAGTTACGCGATATCCGTCTAGAGCGTTGATGCCCATCAGTTTTTCACGGTCGCCAACCGTAATGCCATCGCTTGCGGCCGGAACCAAGAACCCTTGTGTCGAGCCTCCATCATTGGCGTATACGAGCATCACGCCCGAATCTTTGGCGCTAATCACCATCATCTTTGTGCCGCTGAGAACGTAATTGTCACCATCTTTGGTTGCCGTAGTCTTTAGATTTCTTGGATCAAACTGGATAGATGGCTCTGTCAAAGCCGAAGTCACAAGCGGCAGAGACTCACCCGCCATCATTGGTAGATACTCTGCTTTTTGCTCGTCTGTGCCACATAGCATGACAGGGATCGCAACCAGATTCGGCCGCATGATGGCCATTGTTGTAGCTAAGTCACCCCATGCAAATTCTTCGATTGCAACTGCACCAGTAACGGCTGAGTATTCTCCCATCCCTCCAAATTCTTCCGGTATACCCGTTTGTAGAAGGCCAATTTCCCAACCCCCATTTACAACATCAGCGGGCAGCTTGCCCATTTCTTCGGCTTCACGAAATTCCTTTCGCACTTTTTCCTCAGCAAAGCGATGAATCGCGTCGGTCAGCATCTGCTGCTCTTCGTCTAGTCGAAAATCGAGCATTTTTCACTCCGGTTGTAGTTTGGAATAATTGGCCAGACCTATACTTTTTAAATTATGGTTTAGCCCCGACCAATCTGCGATTGGTCTTAGGGTGAGCGTCCTCTCACCCGCTTACTAATCAATTGATAAGTTGTGCAAATTTACCAAAAATGACGCACTACGTCAATACAAAAAGCCCACACCTGAATGATTTCAGGTGTGGGCTGTGCAGACTAATACTATTAAATTATTGGAGTTTTGCTACTTTGTAATTACCGGCAGATAGATAAAGTTGGTAAATGTGCTAGGATCTACCCCTCCATTTGAAAGCTTTGCCACGTTCAAACCGGAGGATGTAAGCTGATATTGGTAAACCGCTACCTCCGAATTCAATCCATCTCCAGTTACAACAAGCAAAATTGAGTCACCCTGACTGTATGTCACTTGAGTGGGATTTGCGTATTCTCGAATGCCATCCGGAGAAATGACTACAGGGTCATAAGTTCCAGCGGGCACCTGAACGGTATCTGAAAACGTGTAACGCAGATTGTTTACAGAGTAGTCCTCCCCATTTGATAGGATGAGGTTAATCTGCCGATCTGTAACTGTTTCTTGGATGCTTATCAGGTTGAGAACTGTAACAGTAGCATCTATAGCCGATACCGCCTTCATCTGCTTCAACCCCAATACTTTGATGTCCAGGCCATTTACTCCGCCGATAACAAAGAAGTAAAACTGGTCGTCCGCTTCCAAATTTGCGTTTACCTCTTTTATCACTTCATTAGTTAGAGGGTCAATAATTTTTACTGCATTGTTCCCCTGTTGACCGTTCAACTGGTTGAGAACATCTCCATACTGGAAGTCCCCATCTACCATTTGGTCGTTTACCTGAACAATCACAGAAGATGCCACTCCGGTAGCAAATGGTGCAAAGTGGGATATCGTCAGACGTGGTTTTTCGTTTCCTCCACCTTCCTCTGATGACAAAAGGCGGATGGGCTCATCATCTACAATCGCATACAGACCGGCCGGCTGGGTTAGCCCCCCGTCTCCAGCCAAAAGGACTGTGGCAACTGAACCAAGTGGAATTGTTTCTACTTGAGTTTCTAGCAGAGTTACAAGGTTGTCATTTGACAAGACTTTGAACATAGAGTCCGCAACTGGTACATCTGTAAACGAATTTGATAGCGTCCCATTTGCAAGATTTTCTCCTATAGCTGAGCCGTTCTGTAAAATATTAACGCCTGAATAAAAGGCTGCGTTACCCGGTGTCATATTACCTACATTGAAACGAACAAAACCACTTGCAGGAGCCTCAAGCACGCTGCGGAAAGTAGACTCTGGTGCTCCAGAACTACCATGAGCGATAAATTGATAAGACTGATCTTTTTCAATTGTCACCAATCTGCTGAGTATAGGTGTAATTGTGCCAGACTGAACAATTTCTAGTTGAACAGATCCAACCGGAATCTCGATGTAACCATCGCTTGACTGTCCAAAGCGAATGTCTTGGAGCACCGTTGTATCATCAACTTTCAGAGCGACTGCCGTGTCCGCTGTGTTTGAGCTTAAAGTCAGTAGGTTTGCAAAGTAAAGCTGAGCCAGTTCCGTATTGGTCTCAAGAAAATATCCTTTCTGACCGTTTTCAATTACAAAAACAGACTTGTCAAATGCCGAATCTCCGCCGGTGGCAATCAATGTCACAATATCCCCATTATCAAAATTGGTAAGCAGTGGATCAATTGCTACTTCAGAATCTCCTGCCAAAGTAATTGATAAGTCAACACTGCCAGCAGTGGTTGTGACATATCCGGGCCCAACCGTTCCAAAAGCAACATTTGACTGTAAAGTGCCAGATTGATCAGAGAAATCAACGGCTGAGAGTTCTCCATTACGCACGAAAGGAGCGGCATTTCCAAAGCGTAGATGGATGTTTTGGTCACTGGGTTGTGAATCATCATCTAGCACGGCCGGTGTCAGACTACGTGTTGACTCAGAACCAATAAATAGCATGGTGTAAGCTTCATCAGCTAGCAAATTAATATCTTGAGTAGCCACCGTTGTGTCATTTGATTTAACAACTACTGTGTGGGATCCCGGAGCAAGCGTCAAGTATTCCGTTGAATCGCCGTACACAGAAAAGTCTGAGACCACATCGCCATCAATCTCTAGGGATACGGTAGTTCCGGCCACGTCATTGCCAAAAGGAGCGAGGTGTGCAACATACAATCGAGAACTGTTTAAAGGTAGAAACTCTCCATTATCCCGGCCGGAAATTCTATACACGCCAAACGGCTGATCGATACCATTACCCGCAACAAACAAGCTATCAATTGAATTGCTGGCAAAATCAACAGGCTGCAGATTAACCAGTGTACGTGGTCCGCTAATTACGCTAAATTCATATTCACCGGCCGCATAAGTATCGTATGCTGGAAAACCAACTTCTAAACTATTAACTCCATTTACCTCAATAGCGCCATTTTCTGATTGAAAATTGATTTGAGATGGGTCAACCGCATCAGACAGAAAGTTGCCTACGCGCACACTAATTTGGTCAACTCCGGGCTTCAGCTCTGAATCAGTGAGGGCCACAAGTTTCGGGGGAGTACCGGCCGAGCCACCACCACTGGCAATAACAGTATAATCTTGGCCACTCTCAAGATCTAAGGAGATCTGATCTGAAACAACCCCTGAATCTGGCAGCCCAAGCTGGATAGAATAGTTCTGTGCAATAAGCGTCAGGTATTCAGTTGCTTCACCATATCTGATTGTGCGATTAACGCCATCACCATTCAAAGAAAATCTAAGCTCTGTCTCTGCTAAGTTACTTGACAGAGGAGCCAAGTTGACAAAACGCAGTTCACCTACCTCCCCTGGAAATTGTGGAGGATTGATAAGCTGATTAATGCGATATGTATTTCCACAGTCAATAGTGACCCAAACATCCATTGAATCAGAATCATTCCCATAGAGGAAAAGTGAGACAAGCTCTCCCTCTGCGGCTGGAATCGAGGCGATATCAAAAACAACAAACTGACCGGTTTGGTCAACAGCCTGCAGCTGAATGTCGCCCGGATCAACTTCGAAGTAACCCTGCTCTCCATAGCCCAAGCTGTCGATGAGAGGCTGATTGCTGCCTGCTAGCCTGATATCTAAATTAAGATTTTCCAAGTCGCTATCAAAGTCAGAAATATGGACAACTCTTATTTTCGCTTTACCGCTTGGAATAGGTGACAAATCTTCTTGAAAAATACTGTATTGAATCGGCTGATTTTCATTTGAACCATGTGCCAGAACGGTGTATTTCCCAACTTCTGGCATAGAAAGCGTTTGTGTAATTGGTTCAGGTACATTGATAGAACTTAGCAAAGCAGTAGCGTCACCAACTGAAGTCAAAAGGCCTTTAGCTTCAGTTTCACCATTGCCACTGAAGTATTTGTACTGCCAATTTCCTTTAATTTCATCATTAATTTGAAGCAAAACGCCCGATTCATAGTCTGGATTTGGTACAAACAATCCTACTTGGAAAGCTGCTTGTGTTGTATTTGAACTATCAAAACAGAGATTAATGTTCTCAACATTTGCATCTGCAGGTGCGACATGGTTCAGTGTGGAAGCCAAAATTAGGGTAAGTAAAAGCAGCAATGCACCCGAAGGAACAATATACTTGCCAAATGAGTTTTGAGCCGATTTCTTTGTATTCATACTTCTAAGAGTTGATGATTGGTAGAGCGAAAAATTTCTGCAAAAAATAATTGTTGTCACGTAAAAAACTGCCATGTAAGCGGATAGGATGTGCGGTACAAAGATACTACTGGGACAACAGTTTAATTATTTCCGGCCGATCTTACGTTAATTCTTGCTTGGTGCACTCGTTATTCACGAACTATTGACCAGACAAGCTCCACAGCCAACTTTCGAGGCGGTCATGTTGGCTTCCCCCACATTTATAACCAAATTTAAACGCCAAAAACTGTTTAGCAAGCCGCGTTTCTAATCAGGACCCTTCCTCAGCTTTGAATGGATCAGTTATGATTTCAACAGTTGCTACCTCTCCCCCCACAACTGAAACATCGGCCGTGTAGCGTTTCCCCTGAACTTCCAAATAGAGTCTATAATCCCCCGGCTGAACATCATTAAAGAGAAAATTCTCGGCATAGACCTCATCTGGATTAATTAGGCTTTTTGGGTCGTCTAAATATGTCCAAGTTACCTGCTCAATCCCCTCACCAGATAAACTTTGTGCGCTAATCCATACCCCCTGCCACGGCCGTCCATCAGGGTCAACCAGCCGACCGGCAATGAGTCCACGTGTTTCTGGCGGCCTAACCCAAAGCATCGGGTTTCGCGTACTGACATAGTTATTCTGGCCCACGCGCACTTCAAAATGCAAATGAGGCACAGTAGCAGCTCCACCAAACCCAACTTCTGCTAAAGTCTGCCCCCTACGTACGCGATCGCCTTCTTCAACCGCAATGTTCAGCACATGGCCGTAAAGCGCATATACAGGCTGCCCAAGAAACTTATCATCTAGTTCGATTACGACCAGCTGACCATACCAGTTGCAGCGGAATCCCCACCATTCATTTTCATCCGAGCGGGCTGTTACTACAGTGCCATCCGCCACGGCCGGAAGCTCTGTACCCAGCCCTCCTCCACCAGCATCCACACCATTATGGAGTGCCAATCGGCCAGATTGATCCCATCCATATGGAAAGGTAGGATTAATCAAGTAGCGACCCCCGCCCGGAAGCGGCTTGTCCATCCAAAAGTGTGGCTGCTGAACTTCCAATGGCTTTGGCCACACTTCTTCGCCAAGCCAATTTCTGCGATATCGCGGAACGGCCGGATAGGTTTCTGGGCATGTCAAATCTACTTGGGCAGTTGGTGAAGGTTTAGGAGTAGGAGTCTGTGTTTCAGTCGGGGTTGCAGAGGGTGTTTGACTTGGGACGGGTGTATTCGTGGGAACAAGCGTTTCTGTCGCTGTTGGAATTGGCGTAAGCGTGGGAAAGGTCTCAACAATAAATGTGGCTTCAGTAGAGATTACTGCTACTTCGGCAGCCGTGGGCACAGGCTGCGATGGTGTAGGATCAGGTGGTTCAATAGAAATAGTGCATGACGTCCCGAAAAAAATCAGGCTAATTAAAGCGGATTTCAACCTCTTCATTCTCTTCATTCAGCCCATTATCTATGATGCCTTTTCAGCAATCAAACAAATTTAAGCCATTTTCAAAAATCAACTATCCAAAAATAAAGTTTGAAATCGACTGTGGAGCATTTTCATGACCTAATTTAAGTGATTTAACCTTGCAAATACCCTAATCCGCTCTTGTCCCCCACGTTGTTTTTGAGAAATTCAGCACAAGCGATTGGACTGGACAACACTGGCTGCTCTAGTTCAGATAAATATTGTAAAGCTCCAGCCATTGAGGCTTGTGCCAGCAGAATCGTCTCTGGGACCAGATCAGCCGAACACCGGCCCAATTCACGCACATTTGCTTTAACTGCTTCTGCAATGTGCTGATGGTATCCATCAAGATCACCGGCCAAGAAATAATCCCAAGCATCCGATATGACCAATTCCTGAACACGTACGGGGCGGTCCTGTCTGTTTGCTTCATCCTTAATAAGTTCTCGTGTTGGCAAAAGCGTACTGGCCAAAACTGCAACCATCAAAATAATATGGCTTTCAGCAACAGCCTTAGCCGCCATCGGCCGATCAACCCGATAAATTTTGACATTTGGGATGTGTAATGCTTCAGCTATCGCACCCAACGTTGAACAAGTGCAAACAATCGTTTTACAACTGCTATCAGCTAATCCCCTAATATACGCTAAAACTTGCTTTCTAATTTGTTCATTCACACCATGCTGAATTGCATCAGCTAAAAGCTGCTCGTCTACTTTATGAACCAGTTCAAACTTGCAGTTTGGCTGAGCAAATAATTGATCAAAGGTTGCAATATGAACGGGTGATGTGTGAAAAAATCCGATCTTCATTTTCTTCCCTTTGGTAATCAGGCAATAAAAAAGCGCCCTGTTTCCAGAGCGCCTTTAGTTTTAATCAAAATCTACGTCTGAGAGCAACTTCAGTCACCCAGAGCGACATCTTCTTCTTTCGAAGGAGAGTCTTCAGCATTCATTAAAGCTTCAAACTCGTGACGATCAAGCGTTTCATGCTCCATCAAAGCATCAGCCAGTGAAACCATTTTGTTACGCTGTTGATTGATGATGTCGAGTGCACGCTGATAGTTGCGGTCAACAATAGCCTGAACCTCAGCGTCAATTTTGTCCGCTGCATCATCGCCATAGTTGCGATCATACCCCATTGAACGGCCCAAGAAGACGCTGCCCTGCTGCTCGCCGTAAGCGCGAACGCCGAGATCATCGCCACCCATCGCATATGCCATAACCATAGCACGAGCGGTTTGAGTGACCTGCTGCAAGTCAGATGATGGTCCGGTTGAAACCATATCGAAGAAGATTTCTTCGGCCGCGCGGCCGCCTAGTGCCATCGCAATCCGATCTTCTAAGTGACGGCTGTTGGTAATCATACGGTCCTGCGGGAGTGGCATAACATATCCACCAGCTTGTCCGCGAGGAACGATAGTAATCTTCTGTACCGGATCGGTGTGTGCCAAGAAGTAAGATACAACTGCATGACCTGCTTCGTGGTATGCAATTACTTCTTTCTCTTCATCACTAATCACTCGACTACGGCGTTCTGGGCCAATTGCGATGCGGTCAAATGCGTCTTGTACGTCAGTCAAGGTGATCATATTGCCACCGCGACGAGCGGTAAAGATGGCAGCCTCGTTCATCAAGTTTTCAAGGTCAGCACCGGAGAAGCCTGCGGTCAAACGGGCAATGTCGCTCAAATTGATGTCGCGTGAAAGTGGCTTGCCGCGTGAGTGAACTTTCAAAATCGCTTCACGGCCGCGTACGTCAGGACGATCCACAATCACTTTCCGGTCAAAACGGCCGGGACGCAAGAGTGCAGGATCAAGAACGTCTGCGCGGTTGGTTGCCGCAATCACGATAACGTTTGTTTCGTTCGAGAAGCCGTCCATCTCTGTCAAGATCTGGTTCAGCGTTTGCTCACGCTCATCATGACCACCGCCTAGGCCAGCACCACGCTGACGGCCGACTGCATCAATTTCGTCAACAAATACGATTGACGGCGCATTTTCTTTGGCTTTCGTGAACAAGTCACGAACGCGGCTTGCACCGACACCCACAAACATTTCAACAAATTCAGAACCTGAAATGTGGAAGAACGGGACACCCGCTTCACCAGCAATGGCACGGGCCAAGAGCGTTTTACCGGTACCCGGAGGGCCTACCATCAAAACACCTTTCGGGATACGTGCCCCAACTTGAACAAATCTTTCGGGTTCACGCAGGAACTGGACGATCTCCTCCACTTCCTCACGCGCTTCATCAACACCAGCCACGTCATCAAACGTAACAGTTGGACGATCCCCTTCGTTCAGGTTTTTAGCCTTGCTGCGGCCGAAACCAAATATATTGTTACCACCTGATTGAATTTGACGGAATCCGCGGGTAAAGATCCAAATCAAAAGCAAGATTGGACCGATCGAGAAAAGCGCGTAAATCAGGAAATCATACACTTCCGTGTTGACAACCGATGCATTGGCTTCACGAATTTGCTCTGCGTTGACCCCAAGTGCCTCTAGCTCTTCTGCTAAAGTACCCTCTTTGTAAGAGGTATAAACTTTTCCATCTTCCAATTCGACTTCGAGAGAGTTACCGCTCACCTCAATTGTTTTTACTTGATCATTTTCAATGAACTCTGCAAGCTGTGACATTGTGATTTGATCTGTATTTTGCCAATTTCCACTGGCCCAAATTTGGAGGCCAATGAAAAAGACAACCAGACCCACAACCCATATCCAAGGTGGAATTGGATTACGCTGCTGCTGTTGTTGTTGATCATCCATTACTGTTTAATCCTTAGTTTTCTCAACAAAATGCTTTATTCTCTTGGTAATTCAAAAATAGTCTTTAAGAATAAAACTAACCTAAATAAAAATGGGCGACTATATCGCCTTCTCAAATGCTAATTAACTTTCGGCATCCCGACTTTTATAATTTTCCTCAATCGTATTGGATTTTGATAAATCCTACGCCTATATGAGAAAATGTTAATCGGTGCGTCAAAATTATTACCGATTAGTACTTTTCATTAATAGTGCAGATTCTATTTGAATCGTTTTGCGAAGAAAAGGCACAGCTATAATTTTTTACTGTAACTTAATTTTGATCCCTACCAGAGGTATTGTTCACTTATTTGTGTAAGATTCGCACATTATGACTAAAATACCAATGGCTTTCTAGTACCGTTTTGCCGTGGATTTTTACTGAGCCTAACGGCTAAAATTTGAATCCAAAATTTCTCTGTAAAAACAATAAAATTTATATGTTTGATCGAACATCTGGGGTGTTGATTCACCCGACATCTTTACCCGGCCGATATGGCATTGGAGACCTTGGGGACAGCGCCTATAGATTGGTTGATTTTCTGGTTTCAGCCGGGCAGTCACTCTGGCAGATTTTGCCCCCCGGCCCTACCGGCTATGGGGACTCTCCTTACCAGTGTTTTTCAGCGTTTGCGGGCAACCCGCTTATGGTTAGCCCAGACTTCATGGTAAGAGATGGCTTTATTCCGGCCGAGCGAATGCCGTTTGTGCCAGATTTCCCAAGGAATAAAGTTGATTACGGCTGGGTTATCTATTGGAAAAATCAGCTATTCGAAAACGCCCACTCGTGGTTTCTTGAATCAGCAACTGAAGAAAACAAAAAAGCCTTCAAAGCGTTTTGTGCTGATCGCGCTTGGTGGCTAGATGACTATGCGTTATTCATGGCACTCAAGAAACATCACGTGGCTCAAGACGGTGGTGTGTGGAACACGTGGCCGGCTGACATTCGTGACCGCAAGCCAAAAGCAATGAAAGCATGGAAAAAGGATCTAAGTAGTGAAATAAGCCTCGTAAAGTTTCGCCAGTTTCTATTTTTCAAGCAGTGGCTTGACCTAAAAGGATACGCAAACAGCAAGGGGATCAAAATTATCGGAGACATGCCGATTTTTGTGGCTTTTGACAGCGCAGATGTCTGGGCCAATCCTGACCTGTTTTACTTGGACAAGGAAGGGAATGCTGAAGTGATTGCAGGGGTACCGCCCGATTACTTTAGTGAAACCGGCCAGCGCTGGGGAAACCCGCTCTACCGCTGGGACAAAATGAAAAAAAATGGATACACATGGTGGACCAAACGAATTGATGCCTCATTTGAGCTAACCGACATTATGCGAATCGATCATTTCAGGGGCTTTGAAGCCTACTGGGAAATTCCAGCTTCAGAACCCACAGCGATCGTTGGGGAATGGAAGAAGGGGCCGGGTATGGACCTGTTCAAGGCTTTGAAAAAGAACTTGGGTGACCTGCCCATCATCGCTGAAGATTTGGGTGTCATCACGCCTGAAGTCGAAAAACTGCGCGACGATGCAGGTTTTCCCGGTATGAAAATTTTGCAATTTGCGTTCGGAGGGGACCAGAATAGTGCATTTCTCCCCCACGCTTTTCAGAAGGAATGTGTGGTTTACACAGGCTCTCACGACAATGAGACCACGCTAGGCTGGTATCAAAATGCCAGCGATCAAGAACAGGATCATGCCCGTCGATATTTAGCGCGAGATGGGCACGACATTGTGTGGGATTTAATCCGCTTGGCCCACGCATCTGTCGCAGTAATGTCGGTCATTCCGATGCAGGACTTGATGCAGCTAGACAATGCGGCCCGCATGAACTTTCCTGGCAAAACGGGGGGCTATTGGTCTTGGCGCTACACGGACGAAATGCTGACGGAGTTTATCGGCCACAGGCTGCGCGGATTAACTGAGCTTTATGATCGTTTGCCAAAACCGGCCGGTGGTGACTAGACTTAGCCTATGCAACGATTGCGCGAAGATAGTGAACTAGGCTGGTTTTTACGGCGGAATTTAGCTGTCATTGTCTTCTTATTGATTGCTACAGGGGGTCTTGTCTATATTTACCGCACGTTTGAC
>JBCCSO010000117.1:0-10721 GCA_039199965.1 Chloroflexota bacterium
ACTAAATGCTGAGTAGATAGCCGGGAGAGCTGATGCAACATCATCCCGAATAATGACATCTGCCATTGAATCTGCATATGTCGGTTGATAATTGATGATGATTAATTTGGCACCGCCTGCATGAGCACGCCATGGCAGCTCACTAACTGGAGCTACTTCTAAAGATGATCCAGCAATGATCATAACATCAGCCTGCGTCACAGCATGTTCTGCGCTGGCCATGACTTGCCGCGGCAATAGTTCGCCAAACAAAACCACTTTTGGCTTCATAACACGGTCACACATTTTACACATTGGAACTTGGCCTTTTTCAGATAGCTGTATCATATGCTGTTCAGCAGGTTCAGAATATCCGCAGGCAAGGCATTCTACATCCTTTGTGTGCCCATGTACTTCATAAACGGTTTCTGATCCTGCTCGTGTATGTAGCCCGTCAATATTTTGAGTAATGATGGCGCGCAAGGGGCCATTTTGTTCAAGCTGCGCCAGCGCATTGTGGGCCGGGTTGGGTTCTGCTTGATTTGTAATTTTAACCAGCGGCCGAATCCAATCATAGAAATCCTCTGGTCTTTGTTTGAAGGCAGAAATGTGGGCGACCTCCATTGGATTGTGCTTGTCCCACAAACCAGATGCTGGTGAACGAAAATCTGGAATGCCAGAAGGGGTACTGATGCCTGCTCCCGTTAAAGCTACTGTAAACTGACTATTGGTGAGTAATTGGGCGGCGTGCTCGATTTCTGCTGCGTAGTTGCCACCGTTGCCGGCAGATTCAATCATTAAGGTGGTTGGTTTTGAAACGTAAGAATTAGAGGGTTGCTACTTCTTTGGCAAGGTTTTTGAACTGAGCCGTTAATGGGTCAGATTCATTTGTGCCAATCAGCGGCTTGCCACCGTTGACGGCTGATGCCATTTTTGCCGCAGGTACTTTAATAAAATCTACGATAGGCGAGTCTAAATATTTTTCTACTTTTTCTTTAGGCAATTCAGGACTAGCACCAAAGGATATAAGCAAAACGTGCAGGATACAGGTAGGCAGCATTAAATTGTTGAGCGAGCGTATCAGATGACGGGCACTTGCCATGGAAACTCGTTCTGGAGAAGTGACAACCACAATTTGGTCTGCACGCTCAAGTGCGGCCGAATTTCCACGATGGATGCCTCGGCCACCGTCAATAATAATGGCACTGCCGCTGGCGTGCATCGCTTCCACCAGTGGGGGCAAATGGTTTTCGTTCATGGTAGCGAGCTGCCCGTCAATGTTGGGTGCTGCGGCCAAGAAGTTTAAATTGGGAGCAACCTTAACCAGATTGTTAGCCATCTGTCCTGAAATCCGTAGCGGGCTACCGGCCGCTAAGTCATTTAAGCCACTTGCATTTTTCTGGTTAAGATAAAGGGCTACATTTCCTTGAGTCATGTCTAAGTCAGCCAGCAAGGTTAAAGACGACTGGGATTGAGCAAATGCCGTATTAATTGCGGCCGTGGTCGTCCCAACACCTCCTTTCGAGCCCACAAAAACGGTCACTTGGCTGCGGGCAAATGGTGACATCGTCATAACCGTTGGTCCACCAATTTCCGCTTGTGTAGCTTTGTCTTCAGGCTGACGGCTAACCAAAATTGTCTTTACACGGCGATGCAGCTCCTCCGCATTGGTTGGTTTAATGAGATAGTCAGTTGCGCCTGCTTCAAATCCTTCCCACTTTTCATCTGGCTGAGACTTTGCCGTAAGCAAAATAATTGGCGTATCACTCAGGCCGGGCGTCGCGCGAATTTTGCGGCATACTGTATAGCCATCCATATCTGGCATCATGACATCCAAAAGCACTAGGTCAGGCTGCTGAGCACTGGCCGTGTCCAACCCCTCTTGCCCAGAGTGTGCAATCGAAACACGATACCCTTGCTTTTGTAGCACCAACGATACTAAATCAAGGGTTTCCTTGTGGTCATCAATGACAAGAATTTTTGGAGACATATAAATTAGCTCAACTATAAAATGTTGTTGTTTAGATGATAATGCCTTTGACCTGCAGGCTGTCTGATACAAATGAGATCAGTCTGACAACTTTATTTGCAGACTTAGACCACTGGTCTGAGCATATGATGACAAAAGTCTTAGACTCTGCCATCGCTAATCATAAATTAGCTCCACTATGATAGCAAGTTTACCGGACTTTTGGGGGTAGGTAGGGCGATCCCAGCACAAAAATGCCGCGTGCAGAGGAGATGACACATGGCATTTTTGCTTTCACACTAACAAGGAGTTGTAATTGCCAACCCGTTAAATGCTTGCTGTTTAACGAATGGAATGTAAATAGATTAATACTTTAACCTGAAGAAAATTCTGGCAAAAATTTACTATCTTATCAATTGAATCCGTTAAACTTAAGAGGCATCATTTAGATTCGCTTGAACCGCAGTCAAGCTGTGGTTTGCTATAATTTTTAGTCATTGTTCAACAGTTTCAAATTTGTCGTTTAAAACATAATGTAATCTACACGGTATGTGCATCAGGTAATGGGTAGACAAGGAATAAATCTGCTAGAAACACCTTTTACGTTTACAGAATTCTCACCTCAAATAGGCCTTTAACGATTCTATCTACACAATATTTTGAGTATGACCTCGGAACCCAAAAATATTTCCCGTCAGTACATCATAATCATAGCGGTTTCTATTTTGTGCATCCTGCTGGTCAACTTGCACCCTTGGCTTGGAAGCAACATGATAGCTGATGAGATTTATCATCAACGTCAAATCGAGATGTTTCAAGAAGGAGATTTTGCTCAGCAGCCGGACCTAACAACGCTACCCGGCTATCACTGGGGCATATATCTGCTGATGATACCGATCGGTGCAACTGGTTTAAACCCACTGCGCATTGCGGGTAGCTTACTTGGTTTGGCGGCCGTATTTTTGTTCGATATTTGTTATAGAACCCTGCATGGCTCACCTCATCCGCAAAGAACGCTTCAGTTTTTTCTACTCCCCATTTTATTTCCATGGTTCTTTTTGCTCTACACAGATGCATTTGCAATCACAGTGCTACTGCTTGCTGCTTATTTTTGGTTACGAGAGCGACATGTTTGGGCTGCTGGTGCCGGAGCCGCTCTGTTTTATGTTCGTCAACCTGTAGTGGTGTTTGTGTTTATTCTGGCTCTGATCGATCTACTTGAGTATGTGAGGGCCAACCGTCAAACTTTGAGCTTAAATGTTTTGGGGCGATGGTTTCTGCGCGGCTGGCCCTACCTTCTGCTGTTAGTTGGCTGTGCCGGTTTCTTCCTAATCAATGGAGGATTTGCTGTAGGGGACACAGATTCACATCCGGGTGGGGTTGTTGGTTGGGATAACGTGACTTTCTCAGCTTGGATGACGTTTTTATTCATCTGGCCACTTGTGATCGGCCGGTTTGGAGACGGATTGCAGTTACTATTGCACAAACATGGCAGCCTTGGCCGCATACTTGGGTTCATTGGGGTTGTAATTGCTTTCGCAAGTGTGTTTTTCTTTGATCCAACCCATCCTTATAATGCTCTAGCAGGCACCTTACACAACGGATTTATTCTGTGGGCAAACTCAATTGGCTTCGGCCGCTTGTGGCTGGCTATCCCCATTGTTTTGCTTAGCTTGGCTCTGACACAGATTCATTTCAAATCTACTACACACTACGTAATCTACTTTGGATGGTTAATATCGCTCATTCCGTTTTGGCTTGTTGAGCCCCGCTATTCAATTCCAGCATTTGCCGTATGGCTCCTGTTTGTCCCACCTCTTGATGATCTGGCAGAGAGCCGTTTGAGCTTAAACTTTGCGGCTTTAAGCATGATTTTATTTTCGGGCATGCTACTAGGAGTATTGTTTCCCTAATCTTGAGGGCTGGGCTTTCTAACTATCAAGACATATGTTTTCTGATCTACTGGGACAGGCTGTCCAGACATTGAGAATACCGTCTATTTAAGCTCTGCTTGTCTTCCCAAGAAGTGACTGTGATGGTATTGGCGGGGGCTTACGATAGTATTGCGTCGACTGGGAACACTCCTATGCTATGTGCTTTCATAAGCTCTCATTGGGAGAATCATTTACTATGGTCGAAGAGCCCTGTAAATACAGGCTTTATCAAAGAGCCAACATACCTTACCCAAAACTTATGTAATTAGCCTAATTTAATCTAATCTCGAAACTTTTTGGATGCTGCAAGGTTCTAAATAAAAGCACGCTATAAAGGGTAAAAAGAAAATGACTTTTCGATAAGGAATTTGTCCTGATCTATGTACGAAATTTCGGAAGTGAGATAGATTCATGTTTAGTCCGAAACGCCTGCTCAGTTAGTACAGGTCCCACTCTTCAAATTAGTTTGTGCCACTTATATTATTGTAATCAATCGAGTAAATTTGATGGAGACAAATACTCGAAACCATCAGGAGTAAATTTTGGATATTACAAACCGTGAACTAATAGGTGAAATTGATAAGATTCGATCAACAGTTGCTCCGGGTTTATTAAGTAACGAAGAAAAAGATAGGTTAATCGAGCGGGCTTTTGTGGGTCTTTATCGCTGGTATGTTTCTCGCTCGCAGCAAACTCGTAACTGGAACCCTGACACATCGGTCGATTGGAGAAACCTGCGGACAGACCACTCGGAAAAGCTCAACACCATCCTTGAAGGCTTTTTTGCAGTCGAGCAATATGTGCCAGATTACGTTTTAACTTTGCTTAGAGTTGTGCGTAAGAGCTATGGCCGCTCACACTTCCATATTCGCTGGGGATCAGAAGAGGAAAAGCATTCTGATCTGTGGGAAAATGCGCTTCTATTTTCAAGATTCCGTACACCCGAATGGATTGAAGAATACAAAGATGCTTTGCGAAGTCAGTCATGGGAGCTTCCTTGGGATAGCCCTATGCATATGATTTTCTACACAGTTTTCCAAGAACGTGCGACTCAAGTTAATTATTTGAATACCGGACTAATTGCTAAGGGGCGTTTTGACGATCCTGCGTTCGAAAATGATGCTGATCCGGTTTTGGCAAAGGCTTCTCAACTTATCGCTATTGATGAAGCGGCTCACTATAATTTTTTCTTGGAAGGTGCTCGTCTCTATTTATATTACTACCCTGCGCAAGCGCTTGAAGCAATGCAGGATGTCATTCAATTCTTCGCAATGCCGGCGGGCAATCTGATCCCAAATTACGATAAGTTTGCCGAAGTGGTAGCGGCTGCTGGGGTGTATGGCCCGCGTGAGCACTTAAAGGACGTGATAGACGTCGCTCTAAAAACGTTGGGTGCAGAAGGGCGTAAAAAGTTGCGTAAAGGGATTGAAAAATACCGGCAGGTTCCGACAATGGACGGCGATGTTCGTGGTACAGCCATCTTTGATCTGCTTGACTATGATGGTGTAGAAAACAAGGTGCAGAAGCTGTTCACAAAAATCCAAAAATACGAAGAGAAGGTTGGATTTGCTGACATTCACCCCACGATTTTTGTTCCATCAGGCTACTCTTCTTTAACCGGTTAAAAACCCAAATAATTTTAAGTGTCAAGGTGCAAGGCGGCTCATACGGGCAGCCTTGCGCCTTTTTTGTTATCTTAGGCCAATCATCCGGCCGATGTTTCGTCCAACCCAAATCTCTTCTTTAAATGCAGGATTGCTAGCAGAAGCTACGAAGTAGGTGACCCCTTCAACCATCGGCCGCTCTTGAAGCTTATTCCAGAATCTTAAGTACTGTTGAGCCTTTTCCGTTGGACTTGGTCCCGGCTTATTATTACTCGCCTCTGTGATCCAAACTGGTCGGTTGCGAAAACGGCTCTGATAGTCATCAAGCACTTCTAAGGCTTTTGACATCGGATAAATTTCTGACCAGTAAAGATGGACGCCCAAGCCATCCGCTTCTTCTACAGCGTCCCGGCTGGCCTCAATAAACTGAATGTGGTCTGCCTTTTGCCCTACCACCGCGTGACCGGGCGATAAACCGGGATAGATAAATTTTGATGTGGGTAGCTCTCGACGATATTGCTGCAGTAAATCAAGCCACCACTTATTGAACTCTGTTCCGTTACGCCAGCTCCGCCCCAGCCCTTCCGCGCTTAGGTTTGGCTCATTGTGCAACTCAACGACAACATCCCGGCCACGTAACTGATTGAGTGCACGGCGTACGTCTGGAAGCGTGTCTGTTAGAAACTGGTCGGCCGAGATGCGACGATCTCCAAAGTCAAGAAAAGCTCGCACAATGAATGATGCTTTAGGATGTTCACGTGCGAGCCGCGCAATGTCTGCGGCCGAATGGAAGGACAGCACTTTGATAATACCTGGCCGCATCTGATGAAATTCTCGATGCTCCTCTTCTGTAATGTGAGGGTCTGCCGAAGCGTGTAGGCCAATACGCGCTCGGCTTACAACTGGCGGGTCAGGACTAATTAGCTCAACCTCGCCCAAATTCTGAATGGGGGGCTGCATCAGCATCGCTTCGATACGGACTGGTGAAAACTCCCCTTGGGCTTTATCAGTGATCAGCATCGGGGTTTTAGGCGGGATGAAGCCGATAATTTCCCCATTGCGCCGCGGGTCTGTGCGCAAGTTTAGGCCGTTGTGGTCTGCAATCCCCATGTTGCCGTTGATCTTAATTTCACCCGTTAGCACCCAGCCAGAGCGTGATTGATCAAACGGCCGATCAAGCACAACCGCTTCATCTGTTTCTTCAATATTTTCTTTAACTTCATCAGGCGAAAATGGGGCCGGCTGTTTAGCAAGCGGGGCTGGTTCTGCTCGGCGTAAAAACGAATCTTCACTAACCAAAACTGGTGTAAATCCGCTATCTTCGATTCCGGCAAGAGTGACTGTGGCATCACCCCGCACAGTGCCGATATATTTGCCTGAGGGGCCGGGTGAACTGCGTAATGAGACGCTCCGGTGGGGCAGGCGGGCATGTGTGCCGTTTTTACGTAAAAATTGGGTGATAATCCATCCTAAATAAACACCGTCTGGCAGGTCCTTAATGGGATCAGCCTGCGGCGATGTCTCTGGTACGGCCGGTATGCCGGGGATATTGACCGGTCCTACAAAGTCAGCGCGCCTGACCTGAATACGCAGATATCCGTCTGACTTTTCGCCTAAAACTTGAACCGTACTGCCCCGCCGGATCACCCCAATATTAGTACTATCTTTGGTCGGTTTGCTGCGTAGATGGATGCCATACGGGGTATTCACAATCCCTTGGTCCCCTTTGAAGTTTAAATTGAGGTAACTTGACCATGCCCAACCGTACACAGTTGCCATTGTGGCAGATGGAGGTGGGGCAGGCTCACTGGGCAGGTCTGTTTTGTTAATACCAACGGAGGCTTCGGCTACTTTAACCGGGTAATATCCGCGCGCTTCTTTACCTGTGACGATAACGATTGTTCCTTCGGGTACCGGTATTTGCCGATTGCGCGCAATGTGGAGATAGGCGTCATCCCTTGCGATTTGCGCTAATTTGCCCATAACGCGCAGTGAGTTGCTGTTTATGTATCCGTCGATGTAAGGACCGGCAGGTGGTGCCCATGTAAGCAAGCTGAACAGGTAAGGAGTAGGGTCTATAAAGTCATGTGGCCACCGCCCACCACCCCCTGATTGCCCTTTCCGTTTTAAGCTTAAATGTAGGTGTGACCCAAAGCTGTTGCCGGTGTTGTCAGCCAGACCCAGCACCGCTCCAGCAGCAACCGTTTCTCCTTGGTTGACAAAAATCTCCTCCATGTGGCCATAGATAGATTGGAATCCATCTTGATGTTGTACCCGCACGTGGATCCCGTAATTGTGGCCGGTGGGGCTCCGGTGTACATTGTAGATACGTCCGGGGGCGACACAAAAGATCTTGCTCCCACTTGGTGCCCGAATATCTACTCCCTCGTGTCCGGGTAGGCCAAACTGACTGTAGTATCTTGGGTTTGCACCAAAGTGCTGTGTGATAACCCTATGCTCGGTTGGCCAGACTTCAAACCTGAATGTACTCATTACTACTGTTAGCACCCTCACGCAAGGCAAATTGCCCTTTCGTCTCGAGATATTTTTCTATCGAGCGTAATTTTACACAGTTTAACGGAATAAAACGTTAATTAAAATACGATGTGATGTAATAATACAACAAAATGCCCTGTTTGGCTTTTAGATTGTTTTGACCCAAATAAATCTGAGTTTAACAAACGTCTCTTCTATTAAAAGTCGCTTTGAGCTAGACTTTGTTTCAATTTTGTTTCAATAGAAATTGGAGAAAATTTTGTTCAGATCAAAGCAAACAAAACTGCAAAAAGACCTAGATATTCTTGAAGAGATGGCCGAACAGATGAATAGCTATTTGCGTATGAATGTACTCTTTGGGCCGATGGGACCTGGCCGACCAAAGCTAACACTGGGTGGCTATTTGATGCGCGAGCAGCGTCTGTTAGCTTTGAAAACAACCCTAACTCAGGCTGAGCAAAATCGTCTGCTAAAAGCGCGGCAGACGTTTGAGAACACCGTCATAGAATGGGTTGTTGCTACAGAGAAAAAAGCCAATCAGGAAATTGAAGCCCGTCTGCGTCAGTGGACTGAAACCATCCGTGACCTGCACAAAAATGCACCCATACATTGGCCCTATTACAAAACGGCTGTTGAGGCACGGGTCATGTTGCAAACACTAATCCAGATGCTGTCAAACCCGCCTTTTCAGATTAATCCTGACATTGTTGAGCGGATTCAGGTAATTGACACCGGTTTCTATGCCCAGTGGCAGAGTGTTGCCAGCCTTTTTGTATGGGACGAAGCTTGGGCGGTTGCTTATCCGGCTGCTGACTACGAATTCCTATACGGCAAGCCCTATAATCTAGAGATAAAGTAACATTTTGATAGATACACTAATTATCGGTGCCGGTATTTCGGGCCTTCTGGCTGCAACCCGGCTGAAAAGTACAGGGCGGTCTGTATTGGTTTTGGACAAAGGCAGAGGTGTGGGTGGTCGTATGGCTTCTCGCCGTATGTCTGATGATGGCAAAACACGAGCTGACCACGGAGCGCAGTTCTTTACGGTGCGCGATGCTCAGTTTGAAAGATGGGTCAAACAATGGCTTAATTCAGGCGTTGTCGAAGAATGGTGCCGTGGCTTTAGCGGGCAAGATGGTCATCCGCGCTATCGGGGAGCAGGTGGGATGACGGCCGTTGCCAAACAGTTGGCCGCCCATTTAGACGTGCGCACCAAAACAAAAGTAACAGCCATCCAGCAAAAAGATGAGACTTGGCAGGTTTTAACTGAAGATGGAACAGCATTTGCTTGCTACAACCTCATCGTGACCTCACCCGTACCGCAGTCGCTGACATTGCTTAAGGTTGAACTGCCTCAAGCAGATCGTACCGCTCTTGAAGCCATTAGCTACCACCCCTGTTTTGCCGTGATGGCGCTTCTAAGTGCCCCCAGCCAAATGCCAGCTCCCGGTGGTATTCAGGTGCGCGGCCCAGTCATTGATTGGATTGGAGACAATCATCAAAAAGGGATTTCGGCCGAAACGACCGTAACAATTCATGGATCACCCGACTTTACGCGTCAGCATCTAAATGCAGATCGATTAGAAGTCGGCCAGATGCTGATCGACGTAGCAGATCGTGCTGGCTACTTTGACAAAACGGCCGTTGAGTCTTACCAGGTGCATCGTTGGATGTACGCTCAGCCGATTAATTGCTACCCTAAACGGTGCCTAAACATACCCATCAATGGGCTTCCCATTGTTTTTGCAGGCGACGCGTTTAAGCATGCAAGAGTTGAAGGAGCCGCCTTGTCTGGCCTTGCTGCGGCCGAAAGCTTGCTTGCGACAAGTCAGCCGTAGGAACGGGCAGCAAATCAGCTAAGCATTTATGTTTGATTCAGCTCTTTTTTGAACGATGATTCAGTTCTGAATACAAAATAATTATTGCTCCTTAACGGCAAGTATTGAGTCTATAAAAGATGTATTGATTCTCCGATTGACGGTTTTGTCAGTTGTATAATGTCATGATGATTACTGTGGAATGGCTGGGTCGGGTCGATTACCTGACCGCTTGGGACGAACAGACAAAGCGGGTCGAGCGGCATAAACAAAACGCGTCTGAAGGTGACCAAATCTTGTTTGTGGAGCATCCACCTACTTATACACTAGGCAGTCGAGGAAAACTAGAACACTTGCTTCTTAATAAGGAGGAGCTAGCAGCTGAAGGTATTATCGTCCATAAAGTAAATCGGGGTGGTGATATTACCTATCACGGACCTGGACAGCTTGTCGCTTATCCGATCTTCAATTTGCGCCGTCGCTCAGACCAACAAGGATATGAAAAATTTAGCATTCACCAGTATGTACGTGATTTGGAAGAGGTGATCATTCAAGCCATCCGGCCGTTTGGATTGGTGGGATGGCGCTATCCGGGTTACACTGGCGTTTGGCTAGGCTCTAAGTCAGACCCCAGAAAAGTGGCCGCTATCGGTATTCATGTCAGCCGTGGGATCAGCAGCCACGGTTTTGCACTAAACGTTGATCCTAATATGACTCACTTTGAGCACATTATTCCCTGCGGTATTCGAGAACATGGCGTGACCAGCCTCAGCCAAGAACTTAATCGATCTATACCCCTAGAATCACTTCTCTCTCCCTTTCAACTTGATTTTGATAAAGTCTTTAAACATAAAATCTACACAACAGCAGCAAAAGCTGATTGAGGTTTTTCTTAAGATATGTCACAAATTTCAAACGACTC
>JBCCSO010000118.1:0-10625 GCA_039199965.1 Chloroflexota bacterium
AGGAGCACCACTTTAATTGGATCCACTATGTCGGCATTCCCCGGCCGGTTGAAGCCACACTTTCTAATCCTAGCTTAGGCGGCATGCGCGAAGGCTATTTTGAAAACGGGCTGCGTTTTGAAGAGGAGATTATCGAATGGGAAGAGCATAAACAGATGGGTTTTAAAATAACGGAGGCCTCAGACTCACTGCTACCCAAACCCTTGGACGTCATCGATGGCGAGACGTTCGACATTGTGTCAGGAAAATATGAAATAGAGGAGCTTGACGATGGGTCGGTGATACTGCACTTTTCAAGTGAACATTTTCTGAGCACGCGATTTAACAACTATGGCGCATATTGGACTGATTTGTTGATGCGCAACCTGCAAAACTACATTTTAGAAATTGTGAAGGCTCGAGCAGAATCAATTGAGAGCTCTTAGGTAGATTACAGAAAGCAGATCACTTTTGAAACAGGCTGGTTTTATAGCAACTACCTCTGGTAATACCTCAGTTAAAACTTGTCAGGTCTTTTGAGAAGGTATTGTGATCTCCTTAGTCGACATTCTAGGAATCATCGACTGGAATGCTAATCCACCCTTTCGTATCGCTGTAGAGAACATAAATCTTGTTTTCCAGCACAAAGAGTGTGCCACCTTGGAAATCTTGAATTTCTAAGGCCTCTACAATCGACTCAATCTCACTAGGCTCTCCCATTTGATTTCGTATGCTCTCGTTGTTTTGCCATAGGTACCCAATGCCATTTTTAACAAACTCGCTAATAAAGTACCCATCACCTGCATTAAGGTGATCTGAATGGGTTGAAAAGTTGTTGCCAGATCGTGAGAGCATATAAATCAAATCTTCATCTGCGCGCCAGACGGCAATGCCGTTAGTGAACCTTTGGAACGAGGACTGTGTTTCGGCTTTTTGACTTACCCCGCAGCCTAAACGGGTTGCATTGTACGCCCCTTTAGCAGGCCACTTCCACCATGTTTCAAACGCGCATTCTGTACTGGTGAAGGTTGCTGTTGCTAGATCAGGCTCTGATGTTTCTGCAATAGCTACCTGACAAGAGTTTGAACCAAACTGGTCTCCTAATGTGAGTTGACCCCATGTGGTGGGGTCAGTCCGGCCGCGGTTGGGTGCATTTGAAACGATGAGCTCTTGTACGTTTGCATCTGGATTGTCATTTTCGTTGATGCTAAACGCGGCCGTGAATGTTGGACTGGGGCAGCTTGTCGGCTCTGTTTGCAAGAGTGACCAAGGGATGGCGGCTTCCAAGTAGTAACCGGCCGGGAGATTTTCTAGCGGGCTAGCTGCTACTGTAATACCTCCTTCCAGTTTGTCACCTGTGTCTTGATATACATAGGGCTCTGGAGGTAAATTGTTAAAATTTCCGGGTGAAAGCACAATTTGGAATCGATTTCCGTCAGGGAAAGGGGGAGGGTCTTCTGTGATCATATCGAAGAGAAGTTCGATGCTATCTCCTTCAAAAATAAATTTTCCAGCACTATCTTGTTTATGAACATCATCATTGACTTGGGCTCCCAAGTACAAAAAATCTTCATCCCAAGCCAACGCCATATACCCGCTCAAGTCTTCAGGCCCCGAAAAAGACTGATTTGGATTATTTTCATCCGCAGTCCATGCGACGCTTGCTACTTCAAAAAACTGAATGTATTGAAGCTCTGTCCAATCATCTAAACGGCCGTCTATGCTTAAAGGTGTATTGACTTTTAAGGCAACCGGACTTTGCGGTAGCCCAACCGGCAGCGCAAATGGCGTGATGGTCGGCGTTGCAGATGGGGTTGGTGTCGAAGTTGGGGTTGGTGTCGAAGTTGGGGTTGGTGTCGAAGTTGGAGAGACTGTGTTGGTTGGTTTAGGGGTTGAACTAGCTGTAGGAGTTGGTGTGTCTTTTTCTCTGGGCACAGCTGCAATTTCCTCAACGATAGCCACAATGTCTTCAGTTGTCTCGGGTGTGTTTGTTTCATCTTGTGAGAAGGCTGATCCAAGCCCTGAGCGTTCGCTAAACGCAAATATGCCCGCTAGACTTACTAGTACTGTTACGATCGCGACCACAATTAAAGACCAAAATCTTATGAACCGTTGAGTTGGCTGATCTTGTATGGTGATTGAGGATCTGACTGTTCCATCATTTGAGAAACCCTTAGGTGGCCTAAAGCCGGATTTTATTAAGTGCTGTGCAACCTGATTTGAAAGTGTGCTTTGGCCGCCTGATCGAATAATCATTTGGTGAGTCTTCCACAGCGGTGGAACCTCACAAGGCTCTACTAAAATTGGAAGAAAATGAACCAGTTCAGCCGTATCCCAGTCAACAGCCACACTCGTTTCCTTACGTACCCACTTTGAATTAACGGCTGCAGGGGTGAGCAGAACAATAAAAACACCACTGGTTGCCAATCCTCTATTAATTGCTTCAATCCAAATTTCACTGGCATCAATATTGTTGGCGGCCAGCCATGTTTCATATCCAGCAGACTGCAAATCTTGAGACAGGTTCTTTGCCAAAGCGACATCTTCTTTGGCATAACTGATAAATATCTGACTTGGATTGCGCGCCAGAAAACCAGATGCAATCCTGCCAACTTTATCAATCGGTTTGCCGGCATTTCGGTTTCCTGCTGGCCGGCTAAAATAGTCTTCATATAACTCGGGTGCAAAATTTGTAAGATGGATTTCTAGCAGCTCCAGTTTGCCCTGTCTTTTACAGTAGCTTACAAAGTCAATAATTTTTTCATTGTAGGGTCTGTTATCTGTATATGAATTGTAGACGTCTGTGTAGTGCCGATTGACGAAAGACAGAAACTTGTTGTGGGTGAAACTATCAAGAATAAATTGTTCTAAATCTGGTAACGTATGACCCATGTGACTCATTAATAGATCGTTCGTGGTGGACTGTTTAGTGGTACAGAATTCTAGCTCTAAATAGGTGAAACTCAAATCAGATCAATTGGGCTTTTGAATTCAACACAATATTGGACCTATAACTATTTGATCCTCCTTGATTCAATTGATATTTTGCTCAAAACTGTTAAAACCAACCCCAAATTTGCTGAGAGGATTAATTCAATGACCAAAAAAGTTGCAGGCATCATTTTAGACGGGATGGAAGCTGTTGGAATCAAAACGCTCTATTGCTTACCGGGTGTACAGAACGACAACTTTTTCGATGTGCTGTATGACCGCACCGACGAGTTTGAGGTGATTAGCACCCGTCATGAGCAAGGGGCGGCTTATATGGCGATGGGGGCCGCCTTGGCGACCGGAAAACCACAAGCGTATTGTGTGGTGCCCGGCCCCGGCATGCTCAACGCGTCTGGTGCGCTGGTGACCGCATTTGGCCTAGCCCAACCGATCTTTGCATTGCATGGTCAAATACGGAATCATCTCATTGGTAAAATGACTGGTCAATTGCACGAGATTCCGGATCAGGTGGCGGTTTTGGATCAGATGACCAAACATGCGGCCGGTGTTTACAACAATGAAGAAGCGGTTGAAACGGTCGAGACCGCTTTCTCTGAGTTGATTAGCGGCATGCCTAGGCCGGTTGCGATGGAAGTGCCAATGGATGTGTGGGCTGCACCAATTGATGATGCAGAATTGCCATTAACCATCAAACGAACCGCACCAGCACTGGACCTAGAAAAGGTTGAAGCGGCCGCTAAGCTGTTGGGCGAAGCAAAAAATCCTCTGATTGTAGTCGGATACGGGGCTCAGCATGTGAGCGCAGAGGTGACCCAACTCGCAGAGATGCTGCAAGCACCAGTGAATGCTTTCCGTACCGGCCGGGGTGTGGTTGACGCGCGTCATCCGATGTATGTGGACTGGGTGTCGTTTTATGAGCTTTGGAAATCAGCCGATGTGGTTGTGGGGATTGGCACCCGTTTGCAGAGTCAGCAGATGGGGTGGGGAGTAGATGACAATCTCAAAATAATCCAGATTAACATTGACGCAGAAGAGGTGAATCGGCATGGGACGACAGCAGTTGGTATCCATGCAGACGCGGCCGATGCGCTACCCATCTTGCTAGAAAAAGTCACCGTTTATAATCACGAACGCACAGACCGGGCGGATGAATTGGCGGCGTTGCAGGCCCAATCAGCCGAAAAAATGGCCTATCTTGAGCCGCAAAACAGCTTTTTAAAAGCGATCCGTGAAGCGTTGCCAGAGGACGGTATCTTTGTAGAAGACTTGACCCAAACCGGCTTTGTGGCACGCGTTCACTATCCTGTATATCAACCGCGCACATATATCTCATCCGGCTATCCCGGCACGCTGGGGTGGGGGTACGCAACGGCGTTAGGGGTACAGCATGCGCTACCAGATCGCAAAGTGGTGCTGGTGTCTGGTGATGGCGGGTTTATGTACAACGTAGCAGAGGTTTCAACCGCGGTTAAATACGACATCCCACTCGTGGCGGTTGTGTTTGCGGATGGTGCATACGGCAATGTGAAACGGATTCAGCAAGAGCGGTACAACAACCGCACCATTGCTAGTGACCTCCACAACCCGGATTTTGTGAAGTTGGCAGAGAGCTTTGGAGCACTGGGGTTACGGGCCCATGATGCTGCCGAATTAAAAGAGAAAATTGACGAGGGTTTTGCCGCCAAACGGCCGACGATTATTGAAGTACCTGTAGGGGAGATGCCCTCACCTTGGCCCGTGATTATGCAGCCGAAGGTGAGACTTGCATAGACAACCAGCGGCAGGCTAGAAAAGGACGGTCTCCAGCATATCCCACGCTTCTATGCCGTTTTCAATGTCATCTTTTGGTAAACCATAGATCATGAGTGCTTCTAGAATTTCGCTGTCTAGAAACTCCATCCCTTTCAGTATGCCGACCAGTTCATCATCGGTCACCTGATTGTTTTTGAGTTCTTTGATAATCTCTAAGGCAGGGGTGTCTGGCGTTGTGTCGATATTTTTTAAAAGATAGGTGTCATTCATAATATTTTTTCAAGCGAATAAAACAGAGTGGAACAGTGTTCACTATTTAGATATTAAAACGATATGCTGATCACACAATAATCTATTGTTCCTAACCAAAAGATGACTGTTTAACAGTCATCGACCTATTTTTCATAAAAATTGCGTTGTGTTTATAGGCGTGTTGCGTGAAGCCCTTCACGCAACATGCTCCACGGCAGCTAAATCATAATGCTCTTTAGCTGCGTTATCGCGGTTAGCTCGATATCGTGAATGCGTTGGGCCTGCTCTGCAATTTGCTGGCGTTGCGCTTCAACTTCTGCTTGGCTCAGTGGGAAGTCTGATTCACACACCGAGCGTATTTCAGCCAACCGGCCGTTAATTTCGGTAATCTCTTCACCTGTATTTGGGCCGCCTGCCCGCAAAACATCCCGTTTTTGAGCCAGTAACTGCCGTGCGTCATGCAGTACTCCGGCAGAGTCTGGCAAAACAATCTGCCCCATCTCTTCCCATGCGTCAGCGCTTTCTAGGAATGTGTCGGCCGCTTGAGTCATATCTGGTTTTTCAAGGATGGTAGCTGCCTCGCGCAGAAAGTCTGCGTACGGCCGACGGTCTGCCCCTGCTTGAGCTTGTCCAAAAGTCGAGGTTCGGGTGAACGCACCGCTTAAGGCTGAGTAATGCTTTACGCCACGAGGGAATTCTTTTTCCCAGCTCAGACGTGTTTTTGGTTTGGTCAGGAGCTTGATCCAGTGTTGATAAGCCGCGAACCCAAAGTTGTTTTTGCTTCCCTTCGGCGGTTTTTCGGTAAATAAATTGATGGTGTCCCATATCCCGGCCGAAACGGCACCGGCTAGTTTATCTTCGGCCGGGGCTTCATAGGTTGCTAGTTTGTACTTGTTTTTCTTTACTGCCCCCCACGCTGTAAGAAATTCCTCTTCTGTGATGACAAATCCCTGCTTTGCTCGATCGGCCAGATGGACATGGCCATCCTGCATCCCGTAAACAACCACAGGAGACATTCCGGGAATTCCACCGGTATCGCTGGTGCCTACGTAGCTGGTGTTGAAAATATCAATCCACGCCACGGCCGGGGTGCCATCATCCAGCATGCTCTGCAAATTTTTAAGTGCCTTCTCTGGCTTGGCTGTTTGCTTGATATTTTGCATAACACCCAAGCGCGATAGCATCTTCTCCATAGGATCAAACGTGTTGCGGGTCAACAGGGCTAGAATTGGGTCCCAGCCTTCATAGGCAAAGCTGAAATAGCCGAAAACGATCCCGCCGCTTACGCCCAACAGGAGCGGTTCGCTGTAGGTTTGCTTGGTGTGTGGGGCTTTAAAACCGCGATAATCAAAAAAGTTATGTGTGCTGCCAGTCTCCCAGTGAATACCATCAAATGATGCATAGTTGTCTAAAAGAGTCATGTTTAACCTCCAACTGAGTCTGTGTTTGCTATGGCTAAACTCTACTCTAGTTTAAGATGGATTGGTCAAAATAGAGACATACTATGGACTTTACAAGAAACAGCGGAAAGTTTTTGATTGAGCTGTTGCTAAAGGCCTAGGTCACAAAATCTGTCAGCCTCAAAGTCAAAAATTTTTGTGACCTATTTGACGGCTTACAGGTAATTCCGCTTGATCATTGCCAGTGCGTAGCACTTCCTAAGAGACCGCCCTGAACTTAAGGATATTTCAACGGGAGTGATGCGCACTGTATACAAAACCCGCCAATTCAGTATTTTTTGGTTTCACTGCGCATCATTTGACACTTAACATTGATGATCTTCAAAAATCAGCTTTTCTTGAGGTTGTTGGCCTGTGAAAAGTTCAACTGGAATTGCCACCTCGATATTGGTCCCAAAACCAACTTCGCTTTTGACGTTAATGTTACCGCCCAACAGCTCAACAAAGTTTTGGGTAAGCACTAATCCTAAACCTGCCCCCTCATGTGCCCGGTCAAAAGACCCCTCCACTTGCAAGAATGGGTAGAAGATCGATTCTAGAGAATCCTCAACGATACCAATTCCCGTATCGCTTATATGCAAATTTAGCCATGTGCAATCTGACCCCATAGGAGCATCCCAATCCCCAATGTGTTTTAGTTGAACATCAAGTGAAATGGTGCCGTGCTGCGTGAACTTGGCCGCATTGCTCATAAGATGTAGAACAATTTGGCGAATCTTGTATTCGTCAGAAAACAGCTCTTCGTTGTTCGTATGGTTGTTGATGATCATCCGATTGCCGTTCCGTTCTGCTAACGGCCGGACCGCCGACTGCACTTTTCCGATTAGGTCATCAATTTCAAAGTTGGTGCTGCTGAGCTGTAGGCTGTCAGACTGAATTTCTGAATAGGCCAGCACGTTATTAATGATGGTGGATAGATGTCGTGCTGCAATAGAAATGGTTTCCGCATCGTTGGCCAAGAAGTTGTTGTGGGTTTCAACGGCCGACTCACGAATGAGTTCAGAATATCCAATGATGGCGTTGAGCGGGGTGCGCAGCTCGTGGCTCATGCGGGCTAAGAAAGTGTCTTTGACTTTGTTTGCCATTTGAGCTTCATCCCGCGATTGCTCGAGCTCCATAGCGGTTTGTTTGTGCTCTTCAATCTCTTTTTCAAGGTATTGATTAAGGGCGCGTAATTCGGCCGTGCGTATGCCCACCTTCTTTTCCAGCGTGGATGACCAATCCTGTAATGTTTGTTCCCGATCTTTTACAGCATCACGCATGCTGGTGAACGATTCAATTAGCTTTTGAATTTCTTTGTACTGATTTTTGTTGCTGGGCAATAGGGCTTCAGGATTATTGGCTTCCAACTCAACGGTAGCCATAGCCAGTGCACTGATTGGATCGGTAATTCGCTTGCGTACGTAGAAATAGAGAGAAATGTTAAGCAAAATGAGAATTGAAATAATCACGCCTACGATCGCCCGAATCATACGCAGGGGTTGAAAGACAACAGACTGTTTCTTTTGGGCCACAACGGTCCAGCCCAAACTGTCAATCTCCGTAATCGAGGCGACAAACGACTGTCCGCCTTGGCTGAACGCCGTGTTAAAAGTTATGTTGCCTGTTCCATCAATTCGATTGTTTTCGGCTAATCTAAGGGATCTGGAGCCCGTTAACTGAGCGTAATCTGGTCTAGCACTATGAATGGCTGAATCTAAGTGGATAAGCACCCGGTCATCACTGCCAAGCACAAATACCGATTTGGGCATATTGTGATCGTACTTGTCTAAAATCGAGGTAAATTGATCAAAGGAAACCGGACTGCCCAAAACACCTACCTGTTCAGATTGAGAACTGTCTGACCAAATAGGAGAATGCATGTGGATAATCAAATCATCGTTGAATAACGCGGGTGCAACTACCCATCCGGGTATTCCCCTTGCGGCCGATTGAAAGGATTCAATATGGGTAATAGAAACCGGGTCTTGTGGTTTGGCCGTTAGTAGAATCTGCCCATCTAGCCCGATAACAGCGAGCTGACCATAGCGTTGGTGGTGTGCATACAGCTGAGAAAGATATTGAGACTGCAGTTCTTGATCCATTGATTGGACAACGGGAAGGTCCGCCATTAACTGTGCGTCATGAGCCAACTCATCAACGAATTGAGAAAGCTCAAGCGCCATGGCCTGAGTCACAATGTTAAGCTCGCGCTCGGCTTGTTCAATTAGACTTTCTTGAACAGATTGGACAATAAATATTCCGGCTAAAATGAGGGGGACAATGCTGAGTAGAATCCCAAAAATAAGTAAATTTGTTCGGATTGAACAGGTTTTTAATTTTGGCATATCTGGCACCAGTTTGAACACAAATTGGTAGTTGTCGTTTGTACAATTTCAACCGGATAGCCGTGGTTAATTCTTTCGTGTATTTTGGTCAGAAATTGCTTGCTCTAAGTAAAGTAGGGAAGCAGCTTTGAATGAGTTGATGTTAGTAAGGTTACTAATTTAATAGATATAGTATTGAAGTAAAAGGTGAATTGAAATAGTACATCAGGCATGCAGGACCCTCCCCGGCTCATGATTTTTGACAATTGTGTTGCCAAGATTTCAGCTAAACCGCTGTATAATTTACAGTCAGCAAATCAATTTGACTTACAGAAAATAAATTTAGGTGATTTATGAATTTTTCGGATAAGGTGGCGGTTATTACGGGAGGGGCTTCTGGGATGGGAGCTGCAACGGTAAAACTGTTCACAGAGGCAGGCGGGCAAGCTATCCTTGTCGACAAAAACGAAGTCTTGGCCGAGCAAGTGGCGACCGAAACAGGGGCAATCGCCATGATTGGAGATGTGAGCGATTCTACATTTTGTAATCAGGTGATTGAGTCGGCCGTGGCAAAATTGGGTCAGCTTGATATTTTGGTTAACGCGGCCGGCATTATTGTGCGTTCAAACGGGGTTGGCACTTCTGACGATCAGTGGCACCGCATTATGAACATCAACGTGAGCGGCACCTTTTTCATGTGCCGCGCCGCCATCCAGCAAATGCTTGAGCAGGGGCAGGGCGCAATCGTAAACTTTGGCTCCATTTGGGGGGATGTAGGGGCTGCGGGCGTTGCTGCCTACTGCGCCTCAAAAGGGGCCGTGCACAATCTGACCCGTGCGCTTGCTCTGGATCACGCGCAGGACAACATTCGCATCAACGCCGTCTGCCCTGGCGAGGTCAATACCCCCATGATTCAGTCGGAACGAAATGAGCCGGTGACCCCTGAGCTAATGGCTCGCTTGGCTAGTACGGTTCCTACCGGCCGGATGGCGGACCCGGCCGAAATTGCGCGGGTGGTTTTGTTCTTGGCTTCTGACGATGCCAGCTATATGACCGGCTCACTGGTTAATGTGGATGCTGGGTTTACGGCTCGGTAAAAAATTTTAAACTTAGGACTTTCGCTCTAAACGTATTCAGCAACTGAGAGAGCGCACTTCGACAGGCTCAGCGCTCCTTGCAAGCGAAAGTCTTAAAACTAAATAACGGATCAACAATCAACTGTCAACAATATGGAATACAGAACCCTCGGCCGATCAGGCGTCAAAGTATCAACCCTTGCATTAGGCACAGACAACTTTGCCAACCCCACACCCGAAAAAGAATCAGTCGAGATCATTGATGCCGCACTTGATGCTGGCATCAACTTGATTGATACCAGTAACAGCTACGCCAAAGGTGAAGCTGAGCGCATCATCGGGAAGGCCCTAAAACAAAACGGCAAACGGCACGATGTGGTGCTGGCAACCAAAGCCTATTTTCCGCAAAGCGATAATCCCAATCATCGGGGTGGTAGCCGAATGCACCTGATCAAAGCGTGTGAAGATTCACTCAGGCGATTGGATACGGATCACATTGACTTGTATCAGCTTCATCGGCCGGATTTTGATGTCCCCGTCGAAGAGACACTGAGCGCGCTGACCGATTTGGTTCGGGCCGGAAAAATCCGCTACATCGGTAGCTCAACCGCACCCGCTTGGCGCATTATGGAGGCGATCATGCACAGCGAGCTGAAAGGATATGTGCGCTTTGTGTCAGAACAGCCACCGTACAATTTGTTGGATCGGCGGATTGAAAACGAGCTACTCCCGATGTGCCAAAAGCACGATATTGGCATCTTGCCATGGTCACCGCTGGCGATGGGGATTTTGGCAGGGCGTTACGCGGGCTTTGAAAAAGATGGCAAATATCCGGCCGAATCCCGTGC